>CALAEM010000119.1 GCA_937890985.1 uncultured Treponema sp.
TCAATAAGGTTCCTATAAATTCAACAGATGTAGAAATAAATTTTTAGGACTTAGATTTATTAATCGATACAACAAATGATTCATTTAGTTTTAATAGGCATCGTTCTTCAGGTGCGTATATGTGCCTCCCATTCCGTAAGTTTTCAGGAGGACAAAATCCATTTTCAATACATAAGGAAGTGTTTGAACAATTGAAACATTCAGTGCTTAATTTTTCCTTTTGTGGAAATCTTAAGTTATGTAATTTTTCCCCATTCCAGATTTTACTTAAACTTTCTTTTTCAATATTTCCAACAACCAATTCATCAAAGAACTGACAAGGTTCACACAATGTTACATAACCATCTGGTCGTACAAATAAACTTGTAACACCACCTGAACAAATAGAATAGTGGTTTCCAGACTCGTTTGTGGTGAGAGTTGAAAATACAATATCTAAGTCTTTTTTATCTTTGAGGGACTGTATTATATCTGAAATAGATTTTAGAGTATCATTGGATGGTACTAAATAATTTATATCAGGTTTTTCAGGCACCGTAAACATGGAACGTAACATCCATTTTTTTACACCACAGTTGTGTAAATCATTAAACATTCCATAAATATATTCTTTAGCAGAGTTTTCTGTTGTTAAGACGGATTTTACAACCACATCTATGTCGCTTTTTGTTAAATATTTCAGTGTATCCAACATCTGTTGATAATGACCTTTTTTTCTTACTAATAAATCAGAGGCTTGACCATAGGGATCAAGGCTAATTTGTATTTCATTCCTACAATATTTGTTTGAGTTGTTAAAACCTATTTCTTTTAATTGTGTTGCAAATTCTTTTGAAATACAAGTTTTTGTAGATATTGAAGTACTAATACCAAATTGTACTAAGCTTGAAATTAAGGTAAAAATATTACTGTACTGCATGGGATCGGAACCTGAAAACTCGCAAAAAACAACACCTTCATCTCGTAATTCTTTGATAAATTTTAACCATATAGAGATGTCTAATAATTTTGCTTGCGTATATCTTTTTAGGTCCGCATAACAATACTTACAATTAACATTGCATTTATTAGAAGGTGCTATCGTGATACTTGATGGTGCATTTAATCTATTTTTATTTCTAACATAATTGCTGGACCAAACGGATGATAAAACTTTACTGATATCGTCATTGCTTACTGAAACATTATTATAGCCTTCAATTTTTATATCAAAGAAAGAAGATATCTTGTTATGTAGTTTATCGACATGAGAAGAAATATTCTCTTTTGGCGTATTAAAAATAGCACATAGTCTATCAAGAACTAAACCATCATTCGAAAAAATAAATGTGATAAGAATTATAGTCTCAGATCTAGAAAGAAAAAGACATGAACTGTCGAATTCAACTGACATAAGGACCGAACCAAATGACTCAACCCTTAAAATCATTCGGATGCCAGTTTTTAAGCTAAAATACAAAACATTTGGCAACATTATTTACTGATGCTCTTACCTGCTATGGCTTCTACTATTGGAACCATGGCAGAACTTTGTTTTGTGTCCTTTGTCACATCCTTTTAATTCAAAAATATTCTTACTTTCTAATAATGAAATATCCAATTTCTGAACCAGTTGGGTTAAATCATTTTTCAGTAGTGTGGTCATCAAATATCTCCTATTCCTTATATTACAGTCCTATTTGAAAATTTGTAAATAGCAAAAATTCAAATTATCAAAAAACAGAATTTTTTTGTGTGATGCTGCACAAGCTTTATCTAAACATCATGAATTTCACTACATTATATCATGTTTAATAAATTTTCATAACATAGCTTAGAAATATTCCTCTTGAAAAAGAAGTTGTACAAAGGATAGAATAAAAAGTGCTCAGATTGATCAGCTGCTATCAAGAGTTGTTTTATGTATTCCAGACAAAACGTCTGAAGATATGTTGCTAAATGGTATAAAAAAATAACTGGTCTTAATTAAAGAAAAAGATTAATCTAATCTACAAGAGTATCATCAAGCTGAAGCTGATTATATGCTTGATAAAGCTCGCATAGCGAACAAAGAATATCGCTTTTTGCTTCGCTTTATAGAGCGGACGATACGGTTCTTTTGGATTAAAATGATAAGTTAAAAGACGGCATGCAACTACCGGAAAATCACTTAAAAATAAGTATTTAATAGCTGTTCAATAGTTGAATAAAACAGTTTCTATTGGTTTTACTTTTTTTTGCTTAGGTAACGATATAGGCTGAAATTCTATAAGTGTTTGTAAATTATAGACTTATCAAATTTAATATACTATTTCAGAATTCTCATTCTATGTGATAAGTTAATAACTATGATACAATATATGCAAAATATTTTTTTTCAGTATAATGCAGATATGAATACATCATAGGAGATGTGAATGAAAAAACACGGAGTTATAAATAACTCATTATATTTGTTTGGGAATATTTGGAAAGAGAGCAAGCTGCAATTTTTACTGATTTTTTTGCTGGTGCCGGCTACGATTTTGATGCCGTTTTTGCAAGCTTTTTTGCCTAAGGTGGTAATCGATGGTTTGACGCAAAAACTGCCGATAGCTACCTATTTGCAAAAAGTTCTATTGGTGGGAGCGGGACTTGCCATTGCAAAAATGCTTCTTGATCTTATGAACTATTTTATGGAACACGAGGGTCAAGAAATGCGACATCTCTATCGGTTAAAACTGATATTTGCTTCGGCAAAAATGGATTATGAAAAGTTTGCAAAAAAATCAACCTTGGAAAAAATGGATACAGCTATGGACACAACCATTGGTTCTATGGCTATCACTGCTCAGGCGGGGCGGATTTTTTCCAATTTGCTTGTTTCAATTTTTGGTATGATAAGCTTTGTTCCATTTATTTTGCAAATACAACCATTCTTACTTGTAATAATTTTTATGTCCTTTGCGATAAATTGTTTATATGGAATTTTTCTTGTTGACTATACGGAAAAAATTGTCGATGCTTCTCAGGACTTGAACCGCAAACTGGAATATCTTTCAGGCAAAAGCAAAAATTGTAAATACGCCAAAGATATTCGTTTGTACAAGTTAGGCGGTTTATTTTTTGAAAGTTATAAAACTTATAATGAAGCTCGTCATCAGTTATATACGAAGCTGGCAAATGCACGGTTTTTAGGAAACTTAATTGCAGCACTCTTTGTTTTTTTACGAGATGGACTTGCATATTTTTATTTGATACGGCTTGCTTTAACGGGAAAAATTCCAATTGCGGAATTCGTTTTTCTTTTTCCGATAATCACAAGTTTTTCCGAATGGTTGATGTCTATCTCTGAACAAATCACTGATTTACGTGAAGGTTCGCTAGATATAGATTATTACCGGGAGTATTTATCAATTGCCGAAGAATATTCTTTTGGGGAACGAAATGCTTTACCGGAAAAATTTGACATCGAGTTAAAAAATGTTTGTTATCGGTATGAGGGAGCTGAGGAAGACACTTTACAAAATATAAACTTACATATTAAAGCAAACGAAAAGCTCGGCATCATCGGAGTAACCGGTGCGGGGAAAACTACGCTCATAAATTTAATTATGAATTTTTTTCATCCGACATCGGGGGAAATTTTTATCGGTGGTGTAGACATTCGAGACTTTAGCGAAGAAGCTTTGAAAAAAATGTACGGTGCTGTGTTTCAAGATATTTTTATCCCACCGGAAACAGTAAAAAATATTATTTGCTGTTCTCAAGTCGAATGCAACAAAAGACTTTTTGAAAAAGCAGTGAATGACTCCGGTTTTCAAAAAACGCTTTTAGAATTACCGAATAAAGAAGATACTTACTTGGTAAAAAGCACACGAACCGAAGCCGTGGATTTATCGGGCGGTCAGCAGCAACGGTTAATGCTTGCCCGGGTTTTATACAAGGACGCGCCGGTTTTAATTTTAGACGAACCGACTGCAGCTCTCGATCCGATTGCTGAAAGTGAAATTTATGAGCATTATAATGAAATGACAAAAAACAAAACTTCGATTTTCATTTCTCATAGATTAGCTTCCACGCGATTTTGTGATCGTATTATTTTACTCGACGACGGCAAAATAATCGAAGAAGGTTCTCATGATGAGCTTATGAAATTCGGCGGACAATATAAACAAATGTTTGATGTCCAATCACAATATTATAATTAAGGAAACTATTATGGAACTTGAAAAAAAATCTCGTAGCTTAAAAAAAGTTATAAAAACTTTTATCGAATCGATTAAGTTTTTACACAAACTGGACAAGGGGCTTGTGACATATTATGCTCTTATCGGTTTGATGGTGGGAGCAAAACCCTTTGTAAATATCTATGCTTTGAAACTTATCATAAATGCTATCTCAGCTCAAAAAACTTTTAAAGAAGTTTTTATTCTTGCTTTGGCTACTGTTGTCTTAAATCTTTTTCTTGACTTAACGGAAAAGTTTTTAGGACACCACACTTATTTTAGAATGGAACTGATGACGGAAAAGCGGGATATGGAATTCGGTCGAAAAAATACGACTATCGATTATGAATTTTTGGAAGATCCGAACTTACACATCGAGCTGGATAAAATGTACAACATGGATTATAACGGAGGCTTCGGACTATGGAAGCAACTTGTGAACTGTATGGAACTTGTGCAAAATACTTTTTTATTTATTATAGGAATTCTACTTGCGATTCCGATGTACAAAACTTATGCTCCGATTTTCGGTTTACCTCTTTTTGCACAAAATATAATCTTTACACTTTTGGTTTTGTTTATTTGCTTTTTACAAATTCGCATAAATTCCGTTTCGTTACGCCGTATGGATAAATTTGAAAAAAGCGATGTGTTTGAAAAAGAGCGCCCATATTCTTATGCCGTTGACAGCCTTTTAGATTATAAAATGGGAAAGGATATTCGTCTTTATAATTCGGAACTTTACAAAGGATATTTTGAAACACAAAATGAATTTGACAAAATGGTTAACCGTACGTTTCGTATTTTGCGTTTACCGGCAAAGCTTTCTTTATCTTTTTTTAATATTATTGGTTTGCTTGTGGTGTATTTATTTGTCGGATTAAAGGCTTACTATGAAGTAATATCTGTGGGAGATATTGTTCAGTATGCCGGAGCTGTTACTCAATTTGTTTTTGCGATTTCAGGTTTGACAACGGTTTTTAATAACATCACGAATAACTGCGATTTTTTTGATTTATGTTTGGGCTTTATAAACTTAAGTGAAACAAAGTATAGCGGTACACAGCCGATAGAAAAACGCGACGGCAATCAATACGAGTTTGAATTCCGCAATGTTAGTTTTCGCTATCCCGGTACGGAAAAGTGCGTTCTTAAAAATATAAACTTAAAATTAAAAGCCGGAGAGCGGCTTGCTGTTGTCGGAATGAATGGAAGCGGAAAAACTACTTTTATAAAACTTTTAGTTCGCTTGTACGATCCGAGCGAGGGAGAAATTCTTCTAAATGGAGTTACTATTAAACAATTCGATTATGACGAATACCTTAATTTACTCGCCGTCGTTTTTCAAGACTTTTCACTTTTCTCGTTTAAGTTGGGACAAAATGTTGCATCGGGATTAACTTACGATAAAGAAAAAGCGCTTCGTGCGTTAAATGCAGCAAACTTTGTGCAATCGTTAGAAAAAATGCCGGAAGATTTAGACTCGTATCTTTATAATGACTATGAAGACGGCGGTATGGAAATCTCCGGAGGTGAAGCACAAAAAATTGCAATGGCAAGAGCAATTTACAAAGATGCTCCCTTTATAATTTTAGACGAACCCACCGCTGCCTTAGACCCGATTTCAGAAAGCGAAATCTATTCAGGCTTCGATAAAATTGTCGGCTCAAAAACCGCAATTTATATTTCGCATCGATTATCCTCCTGCCGTTTTTGTGATACGATACTCGTCTTCGATCATGGCGAGATTGTCCAAACCGGTTCCCACGATGAACTCGTCCAAAACAAAGCCGGAAAGTATTACGAACTGTGGAACGCCCAAGCACAGTACTACCGTGGGGAAGAGATTAGGGTGCTTCTTTCGTAACTATTATCAAGAAAATACAAATGCCTGAAATAAATAAAAGTTTTAAAGATCCGGTACTCTAAATTGAATGATAGATAAATAGAAATAAAAGAAGGCAGACTTTTGATAAAACGGCTTCTTGAATACGAAATGCCCATGGTTCCGGTTTTATCAGTCCCCGAAATTCCAAAGGATGTTTCGGTCATCGGCATGGGAAACATCACCCCGGAAATTCAATAAGGTTCCTATAAATTCAACAGATGTAGAAATAAATTTTTAGGACTTAGAGGAGGTCTCGTCTCTTATAAAACGAAATACCAAACACTACGCCAAGCGTCAAGAAACCTTTTTTAAAACAATCCCCGATGTTCATCGCTATTTTATAGAAGATGAGGCTGAAATATTAAGGCTTTATAAGGATATTTGCGGATTTTATGAAAAATGGGTGTAATTTTTATTCATATCTTACGCAAGTTCAATTTCATTATAACTTGAATGCCCGCCCGCATTCCGAAGACTTACAATATATACAGGATAGCCTCTTCCAAAAATCATGGCTTGTTTAATCTTTATTAAATAAATCATCCGATACATCACTATATATTGTCGGAAATGGGATTCTCGGTACAGGAGGAACAGGCGGAACCTCATAGCTGGGAACCGCAGGCACAAGAGGAGTCCGCACCTTAAACATATTCAGAATCATACCATTATTAAGCTCTCCCACATAGCTGCCGTCACTTTTATGAACATGACTTCCGTCAAGCTGCCCTGAATAAGCTCCCTTCATATCATAAATACGGTTATTTTTCATAATCCCGACCGCATTTCCGTTTTTGTCATTATGTTTATATTAAAAATGCTTCTATAATATATCTTTTAATTGTTTTGCGACATCTTCTGTAGATCGTAAAGATTGACTAGTTCTTCCATGATTTTTTCTTTCAGAAGAACCATAAGAGTCTATTTGAAAATATTTTTTATCATCTTTTTCAAATATAAAATATGTACATTATGTTTCTGTAATATTTTCTCTTATATTTTTAGATTCTACTCCTTTCAAATTTTTTACTAATGCCATAAAGTTCTCCTTAAAACATCTAAAGATTTAGATACATTATGCAACAAATTAATTAAAAAGCCAGTATATAGCTATATTTTTTAGGATTATCGGCACGCCGGCACTCCCGATGTTGAAGTTTACAAAGAGGGAGATATGTACGATAAAAATTACAATATGGAATTGTGGGTGCCGATTACAAAAGAGTGAAACTGTAGGTATATTCTTTTAATGAATATATTGCAGATAATAAAAAGTTTACAGAGGATATAAAAGAATTGGGAGTGCAGCATCAAAATAATGATATAATACCTTCAATCTTAAAAGCTAATAAAATAGATAAAATCATCTAACACCCGCTTCAACCTGACACTGCCTTTGTGGCAATGCAGGTTAAGCGAATGTTATACAGATGCCTTGCGGCACGATAAACTGCAACTTTGAAAAACAGGGTGTTTTTATATGGCATAACGTCTACAATAGGTCATGTATTACGGCTAGAATCGATGCCCTATTTGTGCCGTAATAGATGACCTATTTCAGCACTACACGAGACTGTCTCGTGTAGCACTACAATAGGTCGCATGTTTGAGTACTACATGAGGCTGCCTCGTGAAAAAATAAGAAAAAAACCTGCAAAAAGATTACTCCGTTCTTTATTTTCTAGAAACATCGCCTCTTCCAAGTGCCTTTATTTATACCGCTGACAAACCGCATGGCTCAATCAGAGCAAGAAAATCTTTTTGATAAATTTTTAACTTTTTCATTAAAACCTCTTTACTTTATTTTTTTTTTTTTTCATATAATAGCAAGTAGATTTAGGTCGAAAAGATGTTATATTGACCTGCCTAAAGGCAGGCGGGTAACGGAACCAATCGAAATAGACTTTCGATCGAAAAAATAAAAACTTGCAATGGAAAAGGCATTGCAATGAGGAGTAAATATGAGTAAGTTTATCTGCCAGAATAGTATTAAATGTAAAGTCAGTGGACTGCAGCATATCTAGAGAGGTTTAAAATAGGAGGATATATCTGTAATGAGTGTAGAGAAATATCTTCGTCTCCACATACACTTTCATGCAAAGCAACAACAGCAAAGTATGCTTGGAGACCGCGTGAAAAAAAGGTAGCTATATTTGCAATAAATGTGGTACAAAAAACTCTGCTCCAAGTACTATTTCATGTAAAGTAACAGGGGGCAAAAATACTTTGGAATAAACGTATAATACATGTGAAAGGCAATTTTTTAATATGAATATTTATGAAATATTTGATTTTTGGAAAAAATGTTCATCAGATTTTATAGATGCAGAATATGCTTTTATAGGCGGCTTAAATTCGCTACTTGACAAAGTACGAGAAGAGAAAAAATATTTTGCTGAAAATAATTTCAATATCTTTTCACTTATTTCTGAAGCATATCGTCCAGATGAAAACGTATATGAGAAGGAAAATCCTAATAGTGAAATATTAAAAATTTTACTTGATCCAAATACTACAGAAATAGGCAATCCCATAATTTTAAAAGAATTTCTTAAATTTATAGGCTTGGAAAAACACGAAGAATTTTTTCCTGATTTAAGTGAGATACAAGTTAAAAGAGAAAGATATCATATAGATCTTTATATTCACAATGATAAAAATTCTATTATTGTGGAAAGCAAGCTTTATGGAGCGCGACATCAAGATTTTCAACTTGCAAGATATTACCTCGAGGCATCAAAAAAATATAATGTAAAAAAAATAGTATACCTGACATTAAATCCTATTAAAGAATTGAATTTGGAGGATTTATACGAACCATCAGAGGATAAAAAGTATTCAATGGAAGAGCAGAAAAAATTATCTAAGGTTGTTCCTAAAATAAAACCACTTATTACATATATATCAGCAAGAAATGGTGATGAAGAAAAAAGTCTTTCTGTTTTTTTTGATAGGTGTTCTGAGGAAGTGGAAAATGAACTTTCAAGGATAATTTTGAAAGAATATTCAAAGTTATTACTAAGATTAGCAGGAGAACAAAATATGACAAGTGCAGAAAAAAAATTAATTAAAAGAATCTATGAAGATGAAAAAAGCATACAAAATGCTTTGGATTTCATACGTGTATGGGAAAGAAAAGACGAAGCGTTACACGAAATATTTGCAGATAAGTTTAAGGAAACTTATCTTGACTGGAAATATGATATATGTGACAGATGTTTCTATAAAGAAGTAAATGGTTACTATCTCTATATATATAAAGATAAGCCACAAATTGGTTTTTGGGCAGAAAAATTTACGAAGTCTGAAAGAAAAAAATTAAGTGATGTTCTTGTGAAACTGGATATTGGAAATTTGAAATTAGAAAATGGTATACATGATGATGAAAATTGGGTGTATATGGATTTTATTTATGATAATGAGCCAATTGATCTATATTTTGAATCTGTAGTTCTGGCTTTAAAAAATCTAGAGAGTCGTGTATCTCAATTAAATTAAAATCTAACACCCGCTTCAACGCTGACATTTGTTTTGTCACGAAAGTTGCTAAGACGGTCGCTGCTAATGCAGCTCCCTTTTTATGCAACTTTCGCGCCAACTTTGCCGCCGCTTCGTGGCGACAAAGACACAAATGCAGGTTAAGCGAGTGTTAGACGCCCTCACCGGGGCGCTAAGGATGTTAATAAATGAGTAGTATAAAGGTAAAAGATTTCTTTAATGGACGGTTTTTTGAAATTCCTAAATATCAGCGTGGTTATGCATGGGAAATACAAAATATTCGTGATTTGTTTGATGACTTAATGGAAGCAATCGATTCTAATTCAACGCATTATATCGGAACTATTGTATTATCTAAAGATAGTAATAAGGATGAAACATATTATGTAGTTGATGGACAGCAAAGAATTACAACAATTACAATGATTATAAAAGGACTTACAGATTGTTTATCAGATAAAGATAAGTATTTTTATGAAAGATTCTATTTACTAGAAGATAGTAATTATAGATTGACACCTCTTAATAGAGACAAAGAGTATTTTATTGCATTATTAAATGGAGAGCTTAGAAATCCAGAGAACAAAAGTCAAAGGTCAATGTATAATGCGATGAAGGAAATCAAATTAAGAATTGACACTATTGAGAATAAACTCGATTTCTTAAAAGCTATCGAAAAACTGGAAGTAATGGAATTTGTTGAAAATTCTGAGGGAGATGCCATTAGAATTTTTCAGACTGTAAATGACCGTGGGAAAGCTCTATCGAATACCGAAAAAATAAAAAGCCTTTTGATATATTTCTCTAACAAATATTTACAAAAAAAATATGATGATAAAATAAACGATACTTTTAGTAATGTATTTGAGCTTTATGATGATATAAAACAAGCTGGAGAAAATATAAACATCACACTTTTTAAGAATAAGGAATTTAATGAAGACAATATAATGCGATATCATTTCATCGCTTATTTCAATGATAATTATGATCCCACTCCTGGTTATATCCTAAAATACCTAAAAGATGTTTTGACGGAGTTTAGAACTTCACAAGCGTATGATAAAATTGAAAGTTTTATTTCAAATTATATTCAAACTTTAGAATCGTTTTTTATGAGTTTGAAAAATATCTTAACTAGAGCAAATGTAAATGAAAAGTATTATAAGATTTTTTCTGTTTTACAATTATCGGCCACGTTATATCCATTAACTGTAAAATTGGAAACTCTAGGAAAGCTTGATGAAAACTACAGTATAAATAGTCAAAAATCAATTTCCGTTGTTGATATGCTGGAACTCATAGATGTTCGTGTATATAAAACAAGAGGAACTGATCCTAAAGCACAAATCGCTCGGTTTACATATGAAATCAAAAATTCAACAACAGTAGAAAAAATTATAAATTTGTTAATGTGGTTTAATGGATATTGGATGCCAAAAGAACAATTCATGTCTGCTCTTAATTCAAACATCTATGGAAATAGAGCCTTAAACCATATCTATATAAGTTATTGTGAATATGTTTCTAATTCAAAATTTTCTATCGTGGATTTAAAGAGTATTTCCTCTTCAAATCCAAATATTGAACATATTCTAGCTCAAACTCCAGATTTTAATCCAACTGCATTAGGCTTTAGCGATGATGAAGATTATATAAACTATGAGCATAGATTAGGAAATCTCACTTTACTTGAAAAAAGTTACAATGCAAGTATACAAAATAAAATCGCAATAGATAAAGTTGAAACATATGATCGTAGTTATTTTATCATGACTAATAAAGTTGGCACTGAAATTTCTGCAAAAGGACATTTTAAGAAAGGTGATGTCATAGATAGAACAAAAGTTTTAGCAAAATACATTTCAGAAAAGTGGTGGTGCGAAATAGAAAATACTGCAGATGTTTTAAATTATTCCCAGACTTCTATTGAAGAAGAATAAATCACCTAACACTGTTTTCAAAGCCGACATTTTTGCTTATCGCAAAAATGCGGTTTAAAACAATGTTGAACGGACGCTGTGCGTCCGTTCAACGAGCGGCGGAACCTCCGCCTGTTGTCCGGTGCACAGCACCGTCCAACACGCGAATTAAGCTGACGGCGAAGCTCAAAAGCCTATCGGCTTTCTCGCTTCTTGCAGCTTATCCGCCGCCCCGTTATGCCCACAAGTTTTTTAATGCTTCCTTGACAGTTTGTCTTTTTTATGAGAAGGAGTTTTTATGTATAATTCAAAACAATTTTTGCGAACAGTAAATTGGCATTTTGTTAATAGTTGTAATATGTCATGTAAATACTGTTTTGTTTCTTGCTGTAAGGAACTTCCTCTTGAAGAATCCATAAGTGTTCTTGAAAAATTAAAAGGGTCTTTTGATCGGATTAATTTTGTTGGTGGAGAGCCGACTGTTTCCCCAAAACTTATTCCTCTTGTAAAAAAAGCAAAAGAATATGGTTTTATTGTGTCCATGGTTACAAATGGCTTCAATTTATATCATAAACCTGAAACTTTTGACGAAATTCTTACTGATTTTAGCATTATAGGTATCAGTGTTGATTCTTTAAATAAAAATACAAATGTATTGATTGGTAGGTCTGTGAAAAATAGTGTTTTATCTAGGGATGATTATATATATCTGTGTAAAAAAATAAAACTTGCAGGGTGTAAATTAAAAATAAATACAGTTGTAAGCAGAATAAATTTAGATGAAAACTTTAATGATTTTTATGAAACTGTTATGCCTGATAGAATAAAATTACTTCAGGTTCTAAGACCTGCCGGAAGATTAAAACAAGATTATACGGATTTCTTGATAGAGGAAGATGATTATTTAGAGTTTGTTCAACGGCATCATAAGTTTTCTGAAGTAATATGTAGTGAGAATAATGAATTAATGTTGAACTCATATTATATCTTAAATAGTGACGCTTGTTTTCTTGATAATAAATCTGGTTGTACAAGTGGTTCTTTGTTGGAAAATGATTTAAACTCGGTATTAAAAAATGTTTATGTCGATGAGAATAAATATAGAGCCAGATATGCATAATAGGAGGATATGATGGAAAAAATAATTATGGAAATAGTAAAGTATTTATACGGTAGAGATAAGAAGCAAGTTCTCAACTATTGGGAAAAATTAAATTCAATTTTACTGGAAGAAAAAATCGACGAAACGAATTTCATGCATATATTACAATTTTTTGTTTTAGCCCAAACTATTGGTGCTTGTCTTGGTAAAGACACCGAAAAGCTTAAAGAGAAAATATCTGCATGTATACAATATATTCTCCCTAATCCTAAATATCAAAAAAAATTAAAAGAGCTTTTAATTAAATTCTCGATAGATGATGAATGTAATCCAAAAAAAGAAACGGACGCATTTAAGATTCTTGCAGAAACTGCGTCTTGTGATGATACCGAACATTATAGCTTTGCTTTATACAACTTAACTCGATTGATATACAGTTGCAATGATGAATATTGCATCTTTAATCTTGCTCCTGTGTTATGGTCAATAATTAGTTTTGCTGCTTGGTATACTCAGAGCACAAATAGATTAGAAATTCAGATTGGTGATTATATTCTTGGTTTCTTTTATGAGTTTTGCGAACAGGAAACTTTGTCTAAAAGATACTTTTATACAGATAAGGATGTTATTGAAACAAGATTAAAAGATTTACAACAACGTGATCCTAAAACTTTTTCAATTATTATGAGAAATCATCATTTCAATGAAGTTTATGATTGGATTCATCTTTATTACTTATTCGATGCAAATAAGCGTAGTGATACTTTGCTTAGGTTATTTGAAAAAGTATTTTTAAATAAATCGGTAATTATTGAATTAAGTGACTGGGATAATGATCAGATTGATTATGTTAATAATCTTATGCCGGAAGGCAACAAAATTATAAATTATTATTCTGATCATGCATATGAGTCTGCTCCACAGCTTTTTGATAAAGTTAGAAATAATATTCAGAACTTAGAGCAACATCCCGGGTTTGTTGTTATGTTATACATGCTCTGTAAGGAGTTTTCATTAGATCAATTTTATCTTGTTTTTCCTGATAGGAAAAGTCCGGAAATCAATAACTTAGAGGTATACGAATGGAATTTAATTCCAGAAATATTATCTATTCATGATGTAAATAAAGGTAAAGATAAAGACTATGATGAATTATTTGAATTATATGAAAATGATTTACGTGCTTTACATTCAGAGGTATCAAAAGATTTTGGCATAATTGATGGAAAGCAATACAAACGGTATGTTAATAATAATGAATTACTGAATATGTTACTTTTCTTTTGTGTATGGGAAAATGTTTCATTCTGCATGAAAGATAATGGTAATTTTACCGGAGATATAAAAGCAGTTCATAAAACACAAGTTTTAATAAATCCTTTTTTTAATGCATGTAGTTCAAATACATGGAGAAAAAAAGAAACGATAGAAGAAATATTCAATAATATTGCTGAAGTGTTTTGTTTCGAAAATCCAACTCATACTTTTGATAATTTTAAGATAAATACTGAAAAATCAAATGTATCTTTACTAATGCTTTTATATAATTTATCGAGAACTGAAGTAGAAGCGCAAAGTGCTATGAAAGATCAGATTAATTATTTGAGAGAAATACAACGAAAAAAGTTACCTCTGGAACGGTATAAATCAAATTTAGATGATGCTAAAAAAAATCAAGAGAAAATATGTTTGATTGATAAAGGATTCAAATTAAACAATTTTATAAGTCAAATTTTTCCTTTTTGTGGTGTTGAATTTCAGAGATATTTCCAAAATCAAGATATGTTTATGCTTCGAAGGGATTATATCTGCAAATTTATTTGTGAGACAGATACAGTATATGATAAAGATAAGGAATTTGTAACGGATTATCGTGAAACAAATAGAATTGGCTTCAAGACTCGATACCTTTATAAAGATAGAAATATGAGTACACATCATGTTAGACATGCCTCTGTCGATAATTTAATGAAAACATCTAATTGGAAAAATCTTTTATATGCTTTTTGCGATATAGAGAAAAATTTATGCGATTTGTTAGAAGAAAAAGAAAGAAATTATTATAAACATCCTCTGACATCGCCGAAACCTAAGAGAAATCCTCAAACATTTATAATTTATCATCTCTTTCAGGAAAATAAGAGGCTCTATAATGAGTTTATTTCTAAACTTCATAAGGCAGCGGGATTAGTTCAGATAGTTTCTGAGTTTAGGTTGTATGAGCATGATTCCGATTTGAATGATTTTAGAGATAATTCTGAAAATATCATAAAGAAAATAGAGTCAACTTTTAATTTAGCAGATGAAAAATCAATAAAAAAAGCAAACGAAGATTTTGCAAGGAAATTATCGTATGCTCCTGAAAAATTACATTGCAGCTCCTCTGATTCCTTTCAGCAAAGAGAAAATTTATTTGAGATACGCTTAGAAAGACTGCTGAATATTATGTTTGCTGCAAATGGGAGTAATGAGAATGGTTTTGAACATAATCTTACAATGTATGATTTTTTCAAACGCTATCATGCCGAAATTGCCGTTTATCTTATTTATTTAACAGGCGAATTTTCTAAATTGTAGAAAATTATAGTATGATGGCTCTCTATTTGGGGAACGGTATAAATCTAACACTATTGGTTTTATTTGCATATATACAAATTGATTGAAAATTATATATTATAAGGGCGCATAACACCCGCTTCAACCTGACATTTGTTTTGTCACGAAAGTTGCTTAGGTCAGTCGCCTCATTAAGAATGAACATCCGTGTTCATTCTTAATGGACGAGTTTTCGCTGCGAAAACTCGCTACTGTTTATACCCCTGACATCCGTGTCCGTTTTCATGCAACTTTCGTGCCAACTTTGCCTTACGCTTAGCGACGGCAAAGGCACAAATGCAGGTTAAGCGAATGTTAGAGGGATTGACGGCGATTCCGTCAATATTGGTGCTGAGGTATGAGAAAATCAATATTTGAAACTATAATTCATAGCAACATAAAAAATATTTGGAAAATAATAACCGATAATGAATATTATTCGTGGCGGAGTGATATTTCAGAAATAAAAATTATTGCGCCTCATCATAAATTTATAGAAGCATCAAAAAATGGCATACAAACAGTTTTTACAATAACAGCGATGAACCATACAGTTTATACGAATTTGATATGGAAAATAAATATTTTAGAGGACATTGGATTGGGTGTTTTCAAGAACTTTCAGAAAAAGAAACAAAAATCTTGTTCACAGAAATCTTGAATATAAAAAATCCTATTATGGAAATACTTTCATATATATGTATGAATTTAAAAAGTATGCAGAAAAAATACATTTCGGATTTGATTAAAGAATTAGAAAAACAAAATATATCAAACACTTGATAATCATACGTATAATACGATTAGAAGGTTAATGTTTGCAGTCCGTTTATTAAAAGAAAATAAAGAAACAGAAGTAAGAATATTTGATGGGAGTACGTGTTAATTCTTCTAAAAAGAAATAGTGATATTTATGTTTATTATCAATGGAAATATTTTATAAATAAAATTAATGATGATTTTATAGAAATGAAAAGAGTACCATAAAAAATGAAATTATTTTGTTAAGGAGGTGTATTTAGACTTTGTAAAAAAAGTGCATAAAATTTCATTGGATGTAAAAGAAAAATTTGAAAAATATGGTATACATTCAGATGCGGAGATTGAATTATATCAACAAATTCCAATATTGGAAAAATATATAAAAAAATAGAAAAATTAAAAAAAGTGATAAAATATAATAATTAAAATATTTTTACCATAAAAATATTTTCAAAACCTACAACAAGGACAAGCTGCGTTGCTGTTTAAAGCGTATGGTAGATTAACGCATTTGGCATAAAAGGAAAGATGTATGAGTGATACAGTAAAACAATCTTATCTTGGACCAAAATGCTATTTAAAGAATTTTGCTAGTGATAATGAGATTGTTGTGTTTAATAAGTTAACAAAAAATTTCTTGTCTATCAAAATATATCAGAGATTGCTACGCAAAATAGGCTTTATGATTCAAATGAAGAAGATACGAATTATTTGAGTGATATTGAAAGCATATTGAAAACTATCTTTACTAAATATGGTGAACCTAATAAATTACAGCAATAATTTAAGACGCACTTTTCTTCGAAGCGATAGCGGAGTTGCGAATAGCCCGAATCTTGTTTTGCTTTTAAAAAGTAAAACAAGGAAAATGCCCAAAAATTCATTTCCGTGTGTAAGTCACTGTCCGACAGTTTTATGCACCTGATTTAAATAATGGCGGGCGGTTTCGTTTGTGGGGTCTTTTTCGGCAACGTACTGAAACAGGCGAATTGCGTCTGCCTTTCTGTTGCAGTGCATACACAAAATGCCTTCGATAATCATCGTGTCATGATTTTCGGCAAAGGTTTTACGGGCAAGTTGCAAAATATCGATTGCAACCTTTGTTTGTCCGAGCTTATCGAGGCAGTAAACGAGGTTGTGCAGCAAAATTGGCTCGTCTTGGCGGTCTTTCAGCATATTGCGGAAAAGAATCGCTGCCCGACGGAATTCGCCGTTTTTGCGCAGTGCAATGGCTAAATCAAAGTCTTTACGCTCCCGCGTAATACTTGCCAAAATTTCAAGCTGTTGAACGACTTCAGCCCAGTTTTTTTGATTTTGCAAAAACTCGATATAATCTTCGCGTAGAGGAATGTTACTGGGGAATTGCTTGAAATATGTATCATAAGCTTCAGTTAATCGGGCAAATTCTCCCATTTGCTCATAGCAGGCAATAATACCAACGTTTGCTTCTTCATCATTGGGATTTTGTTCAAGGGTTTTTGCGTACCAACGCAAGGCGATGTCTGGTAAACCCAGCTTCACATAGCAAACTCCCAAAGCATTATACACGCGATGGTCTGCGGCATAATTTTCCGTTTGCACGATGGCTTGAAGGTGCGGCAGGACTTCCTCAGGCGGATTGTCAATATGTGCCGCAGTAATGACTTTGTAAAAGTAAATGTCACTTGCTTCGATGCTGTCAGCCTTTTCGGCATGCACGATAGCTTTTTGCATTGCCTCCCATCGGTAGCAATCGGTTAAAAGTTCAAAAATTGCGTAAAAAACAATCGGCTCATTGCTCGAAAGTTCGAGAGCCCTCGAATAATGGTTTAAGGCATTTTCGATGTGTCCCAAATTTTTTTGTGCTTCGGCAAGTAGCATGTGAATTTCGGGGCTTGCCCCGAATGCCTTGGTGTATAATCTTGCGGCAACAATCGCACGCTGCCACTCTTTTTTTTGGATGTGTTGGCGGACAACTCCTAAGGCTAAAAACTGCTCAGTAAACGAATCGCCTTCGATGTTCAGTCCAACCGCGGCAAGCACTTCAGCGGCGGCTTCAACTTCATGCATTTGCAAAAGCGTCAGAGCTTTGTACCATTGAAGCGACGTGTCATCAGGTGCGAACTGCACGGCCGCGTCGTATTGCGTTAATGCTTCTGGGTAAGCGTTTAAGCCTTTGAGCGTATGTGCGAGGTAAAGCCGCGGAGCAACCCCGTCAATGCCGTTGTTGATAACGAATGTGAACATTTGTCGAGCGAGTTCGTATGAGCCGTTTTTAAAATTTTTCACGGCAGACACAAAAAGTGCGTTTAAGTATCCAGTATTAAGTTTTGGATTTTGCGGCTCAATGGCGAGTGCTTTTTCGAAAAGCGAAATTGCTGGTTCAACTTGCTTTGCTTTTAAGTATGCGTACGCCGTCATTGCAAGAGCTGCGGTATTGTTTTTAGCTGTTTGTAAAAAAGTTTCAAAGTATGCAATTGCCTGTTTGTAGTTTTTGTTTAAAAAATACGCACGTCCCAAAAAGAAAAATATCGACGGTTCTTTGCTTTCGGACTTGGCGGCAATCTTTCCATAAAAAATAGCACGCAAAGGATTTTCGATTGCTGTGAATGCTCTGCAAAGTAAAACACAAATGCGGTAAAAATATTTTTCTTGCTGTTTCAAAAATTCGATATGTGTAATCAAAAGACTTTCTAAAATCTTTATTGCAGAAATGTAATCGCGGTGAATACCTTTTTGCATCGCTTCATCGATTTTAGTGCGGACAAATATTTCGGTATCATTTTCGCCAGTGTTTTTTTTATTCATAATCGGTTGCACAACTCGCTTTGGCACACATTTTACATCGGATGAGCTTTTTTTACAAGAGTTCGCGAGCCTTATCATCGAGCGTTTCGTCATCTTTCAAAAATACTATTGAATATCACGTCCGCTTACGTTACAATAAGCTATGCACATAATCCATTTAACCGAAAAAGATTTTTCAACGAATGCGTGGTCGGGAGGTGAAACGACGCAGCTTTTTATTTATCCGTCAAAAGCCGAATACGCGAAACGAGATTTTCTCTTTCGCATTAGCTCGGCGACTATTGACTTGGAGCAGTCGGATTTTACGATGCTGCCGGGCATTCAGCGTTTTATCGCGACGTTGACGGACACGCTGAAAATCAGTCACGATGGGTTGAATTTTAAGTGTTTGAAGCCGTATGAGTTATACAAGTTTGACGGCGGACTAAAAACGACGAGCATCGGACGAGTGAGAGACTTTAACGTTATGCTCAAAGAAGGCACGGAAGCGCGTGTTGAAAGCGTAGCTGCCACTGCAAACCGAGCGGTGCCTTTCAGCGTTGCGGACAACGAAATTGGCTGGATTTTTTCTTTTGACAATCGAGGAGTGCTTTCTGTTGTGCATACCGATAACGGCACAAGCACTCAATCAAAATTCGGCTTGCACAAAATTAGTCTTTTGGTTTTATGTAAGCAGCCAGAAATGAGCTTTTCGCTTTTAAGCTCTGCCGAAGCAAGTAAAAAGCAAACCGAATGCGAAAATCCCGCAACTAGCACGATAAAATTTTTTGTAGATGAAGATGCAAATTTGCTTTGTGGTACGGTGAAAGTTACCAAGTGATATAGAATGCATTTGAACTCGCTTGGTTAAAAGCGAAAGTCAGGCTTTCGCCAAGTTGTGCACTGCCATGTCTTAAAAACAAAATCTCAGCATTTGATTGACCTTGTTTTTAAGACAGTGTTTCTTTGAAAAACTCTGTCATTCAGACGAGTTTTTCAAAATTTTTGCATCCGAATTAAAATGCCAACTGGAGACCAAGCTTCAAGTTGATTGCGTTTGTGAGACGGTCGCTAGGTTTACCTGATGTTTTAATCCCGTTCACATTCATTCTGTAGTTTACAGGTACATACACGTTGTCGCTCACGCCTGCGTAAATTCCAACCATCGGAATAAACATATATGAAAAGTTGCAGTTGATACCAAACCCGACATTGGTTGTGTCAGAAGTAAGCTTTAAACTTCGCTGTTTTTCGCCAGTACCGCCAAGGGCTAAGCCACCACCAAAAAACACATCGAAGTTTCTTGCAAGGTTGAAAGTCCATCCGAGACCCAACTGCCAGTCGATAAGGTAAGTGCCATACATAGGTGCATCATTGTTGGGGCGTGCTGGAAACGCTGCATCAAACATCGTGTAAACAGCCAGCTGCTTATAGAAAGTGTATCGGAGCTGAAGGTCAAAACCACCACCAATCCTTCCATTTGATTTCGTCCAGTAGTTTTTGTACGGAGCTGTTCCCCAATCATACTTTGCCGAGTGAGTAAAAATCGCACCAGCATTCACGACCAGTCCGATTTCCTTTGCAGATACTCCTGCAATTAAAACGAAAAGCATTCCAAAAAGTGCTATCTTTTTTTTCATAAAAACCTCCAAAGTTTTTAATTTTTGCACTCATATCATAAATTCAAATATTTGTCAATAAGGGAAATTCATTCATTTAAAATATTGAAGCTGATTTTATTTAAAAGCTTTTCGCAAAATATGCCAGCCTATCCGTTTTCATCATTTTTACTTGTTGTGCAGATTGCGAGGTTTGAGCAATGTGAGTATTCCTAAAATGTAATGGACCAGGATGGCAACCGAATGGTTGCCTGTCGGTTGCACTTTCGGTGAATGACGACAAGTCGATGACAAATTGCGAGTTTGAGTTCTGTGTAAAAATGGCTTTTGCTTCTTGCTATTTTTTTTGCTTTGTGTTATGTTAGGCGGTAGTCGGCTGTTTGCCGTGTTTGTGCTTCGTTTTGGGGAGCGGTTTTATGAAAAAGATAAAGCTTGGGACGATTGTTGTTTTTTGCTTTTGTGTGGCGGAGTGTTTAACTGAGCGGTTTGTTGGTTTGGGAGGTAGGTAGCGGTATGGTTAGTTCGATTATTTCGTGGAATGTGAACGGTATCAGGGCGGTCGAAAAAAAAGGCTTTTTGGATTGGCTTAAAGATGAAAGTCCAGACATTTTGTGTTTGCAGGAAACGAAAGCCCGCCCTGAGCAACTCGCAGAAAATTTGCGTGCGCCTGCTGGGTATCACGCGTATTTTAGTTCGGCAAAGCGTCCTGGTTATTCGGGAGTTGCTTTGTTTACAAAAGCTAAACCTGACGAAGTTACGAATTTGGGTGTGGCGGAATTTGACGACGAAGGGAGAGTGCTTGTCGCACGTTTTGGCGATTTGCATGTGATTTCGGCGTATTTCCCGAACTCGCAAGAAGCTGGTGCGAGACTTGGTTATAAACTTGCTTTTTGTGATGCGATGCTAAAATACTGCAATGCAAAAGTCGGAGCTGGGCAGCACATTGTTTTGTGCGGCGACTACAATATCGCACATAAACCGATTGACCTTGCAAATCCGAAAAGCAACGAAAAAAATCCGGGCTATCTTCCTGAAGAGCGTGATTTTATGAGTAAGTTTTTGGAAAATGGATACATTGATTGTTTTAGAAAGTTTTGCTCCGAAGGTGGAAAGTACAGCTGGTGGAGCTATCGCTTTCACGCTCGAGAAAAAAATATCGGGTGGCGTATCGATTACACTTGCGTAAATAAAGCCTTGGAAGGACGAGTAAAAGCCGCGTCGATTTTGGACTCGGTTTTAGGCTCTGACCATTGTCCCGTGAAGTTGGAATTGGAGGGCTAAGTCGTAAGGTTATGAAAAAATCTTTTTTTGAGCTTTTGAAACACGTTGATGTCGTTGAAATGCAAGGTGCAGACGTTATGGTAAGTCGCGTTGAGTATGATTCTCGAAAAGTAACTGCTGGTGCGGTTTTTTGTGCACTTTCAGGTTTGCACACTGATGGCGAAAAATACATCTCGGCTGCAATTAAAAACGGTGCTGTTGCTGTGGTGTATGAGCGAGATGCTGGCGGTGAGTTCGCAGGCGGTGTTTGCTATGCCAAGGTGAAAAATGCTCGTCTTGCTATGTCGCACATTGCCGCTGCCTTGTATGAACATCCTTCGACGCAGCTTGGCGTTATTGGTGTAACAGGCACAGAAGGAAAAAGCAGCACGGTTTCGTTTATCTGGCAACTTTTGAACGCACTAGATTTTAAAACTGGATATTTTTCAACTGTTAGCTACTCCTATGGAGGAGCAAACGAAGAGAAAAAAAATCCTGAGCATCAAACGACACCTGAAAGTACAACTGTGCAGGAACGTCTTTTCGAGATGAAAAAGTGCGGATGCCTATATGCGGTGGTAGAATCTTCATCTCACGGGCTTTCACCTTTGACGGCTAGGTTGGCGGATGTTGCGTTTGATGTCGGTGTTTTTATGAATGTAACCGAAGAGCATTTGGAGTTTCACAAAACTTTTGAGTGCTACCGAAATGATAAAGCAAACTTGTTCAGAAAGCTTGACGAAAATTCGCACGAAAAGAACGGTAGCCTTTTCCCAAGTTTTGGCGTTGTTAATATGGATGACCCTTCCGCGGAATATTTTTGCGATGCGACGAAACAGTCTTCGTTTGGGTTTTCGACTGACGCTGATATTGTTACAAAGTCAATTTCGAAAAAATGCTCGCAATTTTTACTTGCAGCGGACATCGTTGAAAGTGGAGCATCGATACGGTGCGGCGTAACTGTGTTTGGGCATGAAGGCGGTAAAGTCCGCGAAACGGACAAATTTGCATTGACAATACCGCTTGCAGGGATTTTTAACGTAAAAAACATTCTTGCAAGTATGATAACCGTTTCGCAGCTCACAGGCACGCCGTTAAAAAAAATCGCTGACACGCTGGCGAAAATCAAACCGATAACTGGGCGAATGTTTAACGTTGATGAGGGGCAAAATTTTACGGTGCTGATTGATTATGCACACACGCCTTCATCGTTTGAAACGATTATGCCCTCGATAGCGGAAAGTACGCACCGTGCTGGTAAAAAGCTCATTGCACTTTTCGGCTCTGGTGGTGAGCGGGACACGGCAAAACGCCCCGAGCAGGGACGAATTGCCTCGCAGTATTGCGATGTGGTGATTCTTGCGGACGAAGACCCACGCGGCGAAGATTCGGTGCAGATTTTGGAGATGATAGCCAGAGGTGTGCAGGGCAAAACCCGTGGCGAAAATCTTTTTATCATTCCAGACAGAAAAGCCGCAATACGCAAGGCATTTTCGCTTTGCAACGCTGGGGACGCGGTTTTGCTTTTGGGCAAGGGGCACGAAAACAGTATTATCTTTAGCGATAGGGTTATGCCCTATGACGAAGAAACGGAAGCCCGTGCAGCTTTGCGGGAAACTTTGAAAGCCGCTTCAATAAATAAATAAGGCTCCTTACGCCAGAGCCCAATCCGCCACGGACGGCAGTGCTCATAGTGTTACGCTTTGATATATTAGCCGTAGAATATATTTATAATCACCGGAGAATAGGCGGGATTTAGCGGGAATAAGCGGGATTTATTGGGAAAAATATGAAATGGTGATTACACAGTGTGTAATTTTTTAGAGAGCTTTTGAGCTCTCTTTTTTTATTTTTGAGCTTTTATTAACAGCCGGTATATTATTTTAAGTTTATTTGAACGCTATCATTATTGCAAAAACGAGTAAAAAAAGCTCGGAACTGAGCAGAGGGATAATAATAGTGAAAGCAATCTTAAAGCAAAATTCGCAAGGACTGTACCGTGAGATTCAAGCGACCGGTTGTTTTTTTGTCAGCTGCCTTGCCATTGCACAAATGAAAGCGGACAAGACCTTGTCAAAAGAACAGTACAATGCACTTTACAAAAAAGCACATGTGTTCGGTTTTATGAAAAACGGTTACATGCTTGTCAGCGACAAGGTTATTAACCTTGCGTTTGCGGAGTTGGGCGTCAACAAAAAAGCATACGAGGTTGGAACGGATTCGGGCGGATTTTACGGCTGGGTGCAGAAAAATAAATCGTATCAAAGAATCGATGCGTGCATTCAAAAGATAAAACAGCCGCAAGGCTCGGTATATCCGTTTCATTTTCGGGTTACCGATAAAAACGGCGTCTTGATTTTTGATCCGTATGAACCAGAAATAAAAAGTGCCGGTTCAAAGCATATCATCCGGTATTGTATCAAAGACGTATAACGTTGCGGAGGTTTATTGTATGGAAGTAAAAATGAAAACCGTTTCCAATATTATGGCAGGGGTGGGGATTGCAATCGTTATTGTAGCGTTTGTGTTGAATGCTTGCGGCGTGGCGCATATTGATATGACGGACGCTTTGAAAGTGGGTGGATTTTGCAAGGGTGTTTTTTTGCCGGTTGATGCGTCCATTTGGATAAACAACATTTTCAAAGGCAAAAACGATGCTTGAAAAAATTAAAAAAGCGGCGTTGATAATCTGGGCGGTTATTACTTCAGTTTTTGCCGTTATCTGCTTTGTTTTATTCAAACGAAAAAATAAAAACAGTGATATTGAGGAAAAGGCGGAACATGCAAAAGAAAAAACAAAATTGGAAATCGAAAATACTCCTGCTTGCGAGCTTGTTGATGATGCTCCAAACGCTGCCGATTTACAGCGAGAGCGGGAATCCATTACCGAGCGATTTCGAAGCGAAGTTCGGTATAGACTTAACGAAAAATTACACGGGAAAGGAAGTACTGGAGCTGATTGATATTGTGATGCAAGAAGCTGAAGCTGCAATCACCGAAAGTTACAATGCAGGGTATAAACAAGGCGTGCTTGCATTTAAACCGGAAGCGGAATATTGGAAAGCGAAGGCGGAAGGCTTTGAGACGGAGTTACATAAAGCAAAAATGAAGTATTGGCTCTGGGGCTTGGGCGGGGTAATTATAGGATTCGCGGGAGGAATGGGAGTCGGTATCGGAATAAATTTGCGATACTGAACTTTTAAGATTATATGGAAGTAGCAAAGTTTGTTTTTACGGCAATCGGAACTTTTCTATCGGTTTTCGGATTGTGTTTCAGCATTTTTCAGTATTGGCGGAAACAGCAAGAAAATAAGATGAGCGATTTTAAAGCCGATGTCCATGAAGATTTAGAGCATGAAACACAAGCGAGAAAAGAAGACACGGTCAGAATGGAAAAACGGATCGACGCACTTGAAAGTACTTTGGTGCAATCAATGCAGCAGCGGATGAGTAATATCGAAGGCGAACTAAAAGGCATGCGTCCGATTTTGCAGGCGATACAAAATTGGTTTATCAATAACACACCGAAAGGAAAAGAATAATGGATAATATTTTTTTACCGAATCAACGGGTTTTGATTTTGCAGGGACTTGAAAAAGATTCCGGCAGGACACTTTCAAACGAAATGTTGCAGCGCCTTTTAAGAAGTTACGGACATACGCTGAGCTTGCAGGATGTTAATGCACTGATTGCGTGGCTTGAGCGGTGCGGCTATGTTAGTACCGAGCGGCTCGGCGAAGCGGCTTTGATTTTGGTGCATTTAAGCAGAGCAGGTCTTGATGTTGCGTTGGGTTACACGAGAGCCGAAGGCATTGATCCGCCTTTTACGGAATAAAGGGAAATGCTATGGGTCAAAAAAGCGCCGTCGATAGATTGCCGGAAGATTTGCGAAAAAAGCTCATTGAATTATTGAATCGTCCTGATGTTACCCAGCTTGAAATCGTTGATGTAATAAATGCGGAAGCGGGAGAGCCGCTCATTTCAAAAAGCGCTCTCAATCGGTATGCGCAGCGGATGAAAAAGTTTGCCGAAAAAAACAGGCAGGCGCGAGAAGTTGCCGAGGCGTATTTGGAAAAGTACGGAAGCGATACAAGGAACCGGCTCGGTAAAGTCGTGAATGAACAGGTTCGGCTTGTTGCGTTTGATTTAATTTCGGAGTTGGATGAGCTTAAAGAGCGTGAAGCGGTTGATCCGAAGCTGATGACCGATGTTATTTTCAAAGTTTCGCGAGGATTAAAAGACCTTGAGCAAGCGGAAAAATTAAATGCGGAGCGGGAAGAGGAAATACGACAAGCGGTGTTGGCGAAGACGGCTGAAAAAGTAAAAGAAGTCGGCAAGAAAAAAGGTCTTAGCAAAGATACGCTTGAAACAATCGTTGCGGAAATATTTAGGATACAAAGATGACCATTGAAGAGGCTTTAAAAAAAGACATATTGCTCGATTATCAAAAAGCGTGGGTGAGCGATCATGCGGTTGTCAAGGTTTGGGAAAAATCAAGACGAATCGGCGCAAGTTATGTAGAAGCCTTGTACTCGGTACTGCTTGCAGCCTTATCAAAAAAAGAAGGAGGCATGAGCTGCTATTATTTGTCGTACGCAAAAGAGATGACGCAGCAATTTGTCAATGATGCTGCTTTTTGGGCAAAACTTTTAAACATTGCATGCGGAGATTTGGAAGAGCTTGTCATCAAAGACGAAGATAAGGACATCACGGTGTACAAAATACGCTTTGATTCCGGCTTTGAAATTTGGGGCTTACCGTCGGTAGCCCGATCGCTTCGTTCAAAGCAAGGGCATGTGATTATCGATGAAGCGGCATTCTGCGATGATTTACCGGAACTTTTAAAAGCTGCGTTGGCACTGCAAATGTGGGGCGGTTCCGTTGCAATTTTAAGTACGCATAATGGAGAGGATAATCCTTTTAACGATATTATCAAAGAGATACACGAGGGTAAAAAAGATTATTCTCTTCACCGAACAACTATCAGCGAAGCATTGCAAGACGGTTTATATAAGCGGATTTGCGATGTACAAAATCAAGAATGGAGCACGGAAAAAGAAGCCGAGTGGCTTACCGCTTTGATAAAAAATTATGGAGACGGAGCGGATGAGGAATTATACTGCAATCCGACAACAACCGGAACAAAGTATTTTCCGAGAGCACTCATTGACAGCGTCAAAGAAGATGTGCCTGTTTTTCGGTTTAGCGAAAGCGACGGCTTTACTTTTGAAAGCGAATGGAAGCGAGAACGGAAAATAAATAAGTGGTTTAAGGAAATTAAGCCGGTGCTGCAGAGTACGGAGAACGCCGTCGTGATGGGCGAAGACTTTGCCCGTTCGGGAGATTTAACCGTTATTTGGCTGGATGAAATAATCAAAGAGCGAGAGACAAAAACACTGTGCGTGATTGAGCTTCGCAATATTCCTTTTGCGCAGCAGTGGCAAATGATTAAGCTCATCGGAAATGAGGTAAAAGACTTTGAAGGTGCGGCTTTTGATTCGCGCGGTAACGGGCAAATGATTGCCGAGTATGCCGCACAAGAATGGCCCGGATATGTGTATCAGGTGATGTTAAGTCGCAAGTGGTATGCGGAAAATTTTCCGAAACTTAAAAGTGCGTTGGAAGATAAAACGACAACGGTACCGCTCGATGATTTTATCCGCAATGATTTTAATGCGGTAAAAATTGTGCAAGGTGTTCCGCTGATTACGGAACGGTCGGGGAGTATCGGCGATAAACGGCACGGGGATGCGTGTATTGCGAAGGTTATGGCTCATTTTGCAGTGCGACAAAGTTATGAAACAGGATATCAGCCGTATCGATATGAGCGCGTACAGATTAAAAACGGGTTTAAAACCGGAAGGGTTGATATATGGCAAAATTGGGACGATTAAAAGAAACGATAAAGAAAAGCGATTTAACGGAACAGCGGGCAACGCCTGTGGCAAACTCAAACCGCGACTTGTGGTCGGGCGGTTTGGTGGCAGGGCTAACACCGGAGCGCTTGGCGGCGATTTTGGATGCGGTGCGGCGAGGTGAGATTCCTGCGGAGTATTTGGAAATTGCCGGAGAGTTGGAAGAGCGGGACGGACACTATCGATCGGTACTTTCAACGAGAAAGCATGCCGTTGAAGGCTTGGATTTATATGTCAAAGCGGTAAGCGATGATAAAAAGGCTTTGGATATTGCGGAAGCCGTTACGGAAGATATTATAGAGCATCCCGATATTACCGAGCTGCGGAAGAATGCGCTGGACGCACTGGGGAAAGGTTTCAGTGTGAATGAAATCGTTTGGGATACGGGCGGGGTACGGTGGAAGCCGAGGGCTTTTTTATTTCGCGACCCGCGTTGGTTTGCCTACGATAAGGAAAGCGGCGAACTGTGTTTGCGGGAACCGTACGGAATGGGGTTAGTACCGCTTGAACCGTATCGATTTATCGTGCATGAACCGAATCTTTTAAGCGGGAAACAAATCACTTCGGGATTATCGTTTACCGCACTTTTTTATTGGCTGATTAAAACTTACGATGTAACGAGCTGGGCGGCTTTTGCAGACCGCTTCGGGTATCCGGTGCGTTTGGGAAAATACGGGCGGAAAGCGACCGAAGATGATATTGCAACATTGAAACGGGCGGTCGCTTCAATCGGTGCCGATGTCGGCGCGGTGATTCCGGAATCGATGAAAATTGATATTGTCGAAAGTAAAACGACGGCAAGCAATGCTGATGTGTACGAAAAAATAAAAGACTGGGTCGATAAAGAGTTATCAAAGCTGGTGCTGGGACAAACTGCAAGTGCGGAAGGAACGCCGGGAAAACTCGGAGACAGCCAAGATCAGCAAACCGTCAGGCAGGATATTTTGAAAGCGGATGTCAGGCAGCTTGAACAAACCTTGAACCGCGACCTCGTTATTCCGTATGTGAATTTTAATTTCGGGAAACAGGAACGGTATCCGTAACTTAAAATAAAATATGTTGAGCCAAAAAATGTCGAGCTTATTGTGAACTCGGTTCGGCAGCTTGTACCGCTTGGACTGAAAGTAAAGGTACAGGAAATACAAGGGCTTTTAGGACTTTCGACGCCGGAAAAGGACGACGAAGTTTTAACGCCGCCTATGCCTGTAATGCCTGAACTCAATCGCCAAGTGTCCGGCATTGCAATGAATGCAATCGATGTTTCACAAGGTGAAAGTGATGACGATGAAATGTTCGATGATGAGACGGCAAACGGCTTGGTCGAAATAACCGACGACATTACGGAAGTGCTTGAAAAGGCTGCGGATACAGCAACAGATTTTAAAAGCTTTGAGGCGGAACTTGAAAAGTTAGTTACCGGCTGGGATGCCAAAAAGATAGCCCGCACCATGGCGATTGCATTTTTTAAGGCGCGTGCGGATGGTACGGAACATTTTGCCGAGGAACCCGAAAATGAGCGATAAGTTTGTCCCGAAAGAAGCGTTAGCGTACATTAAAAACAAAACCTTGAAAGTGAGCTTCAGCTACAAGGATGTGTGGCATGAAGAGCATGCGACCGCTTTTACCGTTGCAAAGGCAATGCAGGTTGATGTGTTGAGTGATATGAAAAAGGCGGTTGAAAAGGCGATTGAGGACGGACAGTCGTTTGAACATTTCAAAAAAAACATAAAACCGATTTTGCAGCAAAAAGGTTGGTGGGGTAAAAAGGATATGATTGATCCGGTTACCGGCGAAATTGTTACGGCTCAGCTTGGAAGCGACCGCAGGTTAAAAACAATTTATAATGTGAACTTACGAAGTGCGTATCAAAAAGGGCAATATGACGCGACAATGGCAAGCGATTTACATCCGTATTTGATGTATTGTGTGGGAAACAGCAAAAGGCATCGTGAACAGCATCTTGCTTGGAACGGACTTATTTTGTCGAAAGATGATCCGTGGTGGGATGCCCATTTACCGCCGAACGGCTACGGGTGCAAATGCTACACGAGGGCTGTTACTGAAGTTAGAAAAAAGAGGTATGAGCGAGACGGTATACAAGTGCCGCCGAGAGCAGACGGCTCAGGCGGCGGGGTAATCAAGGTACGGACAACGCGACCGGTTGAAGAGTACCGGACTTATTATAATGAGCGCAAAGGAACGATTGAGCGGGTGCCGAAAGGCGTGCATCCCAGTTTTAACTGGAATCAGGGGAAATCGCGAAATGAAAATATCAGTCATATTTTGACAGAAAAAATAAACAATTTTTATGGCGGAGCAAAAACAATTATTGAATCCGGATCATGGGGTGATCCTGAATATATAAGGCAAGAACAACATGCAAAACTATATTATGAGGAAATTAGAAAGAGGAAATCGGATATACAAAAAATTGCTCAAAATGCAAAAATGAGTGCAGACAAAATAGAAGCTATAAAGGAACATATATTTTTTACCGAACATGAGATTGATGGTGAAAAAGTTAGATTTGCAGAATCTTATAAAATATCTGAAGCATGGCGACGCTTGCAATCCGGTGATTTTTTACCTGAAGATTTGGTATTATTAAAACATGAATATTTAGAGTTGACTTTAATGCGTGAATTAGAGTATACTTATAAGCAAGCTCATGAAGCAGCAAATAAAAAATTTAACTGGGCTAAATTGGCTAAAAAATTAAAAGGGTATTTTTAATGTGGTGGTTTATAAAAAAAATTGAAGAAGATGATACTCAAGTTACTTATGCTTATGGTTATGAATCGAAAGAACTTACCGGGTCATTTTCCGTTGCAAAAAACTTTTCACTTTATAATATCTTTGAATATGCAAAAAATGATGATTCAGATTCTTTTAGAGAACTGTTCTCGCAACCCTTGTTTTCAACACTAAGAAATTTAGGCTTTGTTGATAGCCGGATGATAGCCATTGGCTAGTCTTTTTTGATACAATTACAAAAAATAAGATAGGAATCAGGTAGCACCAACATCCCTCTGTTACCAGTCGGGCGGTTTCGCAGGTCTGAAGGTATGAACCAACAACCATACACCCTCTTGCCTTATCCTATCTTGTTTTAAGTATACTCTACTCTTAATAAAAAGTCAATCATATTTTTTTAATCGCTATTATTACATCTTGCTTATATCTTTGTGCTATGATAAGGACAAACCTCGTTCGAGTATGTGAGTAATCGGTTTGGTATTTGCCGACAACTCTCCTTAACCTTGCCGGTGTGGGTTATCACCGGCTTTTTTTTGGTATTAAAATTTTTTCACATGGGAGGAAAAATGAAAAAGGTGTTTTTGTTCGTTATCCTTGCGGTCATTGCAGTCGGAGCAATTTGTATGAGTTACAGTTCGTACTGGGCGTTTGACGCGCTGGGAGCGGTCGCCATTATTGCCGGCAGCATTGCGGGGACAATTGCCACGGTTCGGCATTTGAAAGGGCGGAAACGGGTTGCCGCTTTGATTGCATTGTATACGGCGGTTGTGCTTTTGATTGTAGCGGGTTCCGTTTTATTTTCGGGGACTATTTTAATAGCATTTATGGGTGCTGCGGCATTGGCGGTTTTCGGCTTTTTGCTCGGCAAGGAATAAGATGAGGCAAGTGTGGGTAAGTAAACGCTAATTAAATGCTTGACGCCATTTAACAGCATACTTTGCAAAAGCAAAGTATCTCCTTCATTGTTTCTAATGGTGGCTCTGAACATTTTTGAAACAACAGATTTTAAATGTGGGCACTGATTAATTCTCAATTGAATTAATTAGTGCCTCCGTAAGCGTCCCGCACTTTTTTATTAAGATGAGGTGATTATGTATTGCAAAAGAGTAGATGAAGCAGATTGGGAAAAGCGGCAAGTGTACTACGAAGCGGAAGCTGACTATGAGCTTGACAAAGCGCGAGTACAAAACGGGGAATACCGCTTTTTATTCCGGTTTATCAAGCGGGCACTGTGGTTCTTCTGGGTGAAAAATATCCTACAAAAATAATGTATAAGACAATGAAGCTTAAAAAGAATCAGAAAAAGAGCGATAAAGATACCGTAGAACCGGTATATGTTTTAAATCTGTTACCGCACAGTGAGTGTGAAATTCGCTGGGCTTCCCAAGAGGCCGGTTGCAAACTTGACAACAGCATTCTTTGTGCCGGTCCGTTACGTATTGAAATTTACACTGACTAAAGTTTTTGCCGTTTTCAAGGTTACCTCCTTTACATCCTTTGAATTTTTTAAGGTTCGGCAAGATTTGAGGTGGTACTTTTTGCCGGTTAATTTTTTACATTTTTTAAAGCATTGTTAATTATTTTTATTGCAGTTGATTGCCACCAACTATTATAATCTTCTCCCGTTTCATATTGTTCAAATTTTTGATGTAAGAAAGAATTTTCATAAATGAAATAATATTGATCAATTGAGCCTATATATTCTGCTGTAAAGTGTGCTTCTAATTCTTCCACAAATTTTACACGATCAAAAGAAGTCATATTTTCCCATTTATGATAATAATCGTTCATCATTGATTTGATTTTAAATAAATCTTGTTTATAATTACTCATAAATTCAATAAAGGCTTCGTTCATTGTTGGGACTATATCATGGATGCCTAGTTTCTTGAATGACTGAAAATCTCTACTGGTTCCTGAATTTGGAAAAACATTCTTTTTTAGAGTATCTTCAAAAATATTTAGATCATCACAAGGTATCATGGTAGAAAAGGCTGCTCCACAATGCAAATAATAATATCTCTTTAACTTATAGTTTATATATGAAATGTAGTCTTCCTGTTTATAGGCTTCACTTGCTTTTTTTTCATAATCATTAGCTAGAGTCGAAAAAGTTAGTGGTGAGTATTTCCCAATATCAATTTTATTATCATGGTTAGTTGCGATTTTGTGTTTTGGTTCTGTGCCTGGTAAATACAATAAATAGGAATTTCCTTTTTTTATTCTAACCACATGTCCGAATCTCTCAGCGAAATATAGGGCATAGTAAATATCATCTTTAAGAGTCGACCTGTTATACTGCTGTAATTTTCCCCAGTCTGCATGTTGAAAATCTTTTGTAATATCAGATTGTAATATACCGTTGTTTTTTTCAATTATTTGCAATAAGCGGTACATTAATTCTTTATAGTATGGATCGCGTAAAACAAATTCATCATACATCTTTTGTAACGATGACATATACTGTTTATATTCATTCTTAGAGCATCGATTTTTTAAAATTTCGGTTGCTTGCATATATGACACTCTTGCTTTTAAAAAATCACCTTGCGCCTCTGCTTCTAAAGCACAAGCAAGATATGCAGGAATATCCGCAGGATAATCATTAATATCAAATTTTACAAGTTTAGTATTGTTATTTTTATCTTCAAAAACAGCATAAATTGCTCCGTCTTGCGATTCGCTTGCATGTTTTTCATGAACTTTTGACTTCAAGACACCATAGATTCCACCAAGTAAAAGAACTGATAGTACAGAAATTAAAACAGATAACCACAATCCTATTCCTAAAAAGGTACAAACTGCTGATATACACATTACAAAAATAATTAGTAACCAGCCCTGTAGATTATCTTTTTTGTTCATACTTAAATCTCCTATTCAATGCCATGCAATACACCATGTACGCGTCCTATAATACGAATGTCTTCACTTTCAATAGAAACTTCGTAGGGTGTATATATAGGATTATCAGATATTACAACAAGCTTTCCCGGTTTTCTTGTAAGCCGTTTAACAAATCCTGCTCCATCCATTTGAATAGCATAAATACCTTCGCCAGTCCACCCGCACGAATCGCAAACAATCATATCACCACGACTTAATGTCGGCTCCATGCTATCACCATCGACATATAGAGCGACTAAATTTGTGCCGTACTTTGATAAATATTTTGGAACTAAAATATATGTGCTTGGCGTATCATCATCCGGTAAATCATCTCCATACCCTGCAGAAAGCTTTTGTTCTAAAACAGGAATAACAAAACCATTTATCCGGTCGGGTACTTGTAAAGTTATATTGTCTTGGGTTGTTTTTTCTCCTAGTGACTCATATAAAAACGGCTCTCCGCAACCTGTTAAAAGCCAATTGAGATTTACACCGTTTTGTTGTAATAAAATTTTTACCTTTTCGGGGATATCTCGTTTATTAGTCTCATAATTGCTCAAACTTTGTTGATTTATGCCTAAAAACTTAGCAAATTCGCCTTGATTATATGCTTTTTCTTCTCTTATTTTTTTTAATCGCTCTCCAATGGTCATGCAATACCCCATTTTGTATAAAAAAGTATACTTTTTATGTTTTTTTGTGGTAAAAACTCTTGACAATAAAACATTTTGTAGTATAATATAATTATCGGCTAGGGCGGACAAGCACTTAACCGGTAAAAAAAGAAAAGCGAAAAATGAGCTTTCGCTTTTCAAACAAAATCAAGCCTGTCAGTCAGGCAAAGGACGATTATATGGTACCACAAAAAAGAAAAATTCTCAAGCCCAAGAATAGAACGCTTGGGAATAAGTACGGCGGCTGGATTAAATATCAGCTGCAGCTCATCGGTGTGTCGAATGAAGACATTGGGGACGAACTTGGAGTCCGCAGTAATTCTGTTTCTGCTGTGATGCACGGCAAGCGGACATCGGCGCGTATCCAGCAAAAGATTGCGGACAAGTTGGGGCTTCCGAGCTGGGATGCGGTGATTAAAGCTGCAAAAAAGGCAGTAAAGGAGAATGTCGTATGAAAGGTGAAACAAGTACTGATGAATTTATCGAGTTGGTTCGTAACATGCGGCTTGCACAAAAAGAGTATTTTGACATGAGAAGTTGGAATGCGTTAAATACAGCGCGGCTTTACGAAAAGGCAGTCGATGAGTTTTTGAAACTCAATACGCTTACGCATATTGAGGATGACCGCCAGCAAAGTTTATTTTAACGAGGAGAGGGAAAAGATGAAACATGAAATTAAAATCGGATGTACTATGTGCAATTTTAAGGTTGAGATGGAATTAAAAGAAGATGCTTATCTTTCTCCGGAAGACATGAAAAACATGGCTGATTTTTTTGGACTTATACCTACGCCTAAAGGTTATATCTGTAAAGACTGCTTTGAAAAGCGTACAAATAAGGAGAAACAAAATGCAAGTAAAAATAATATGTAAAGGTTGCGGTAGTTCTATATTAGAAAGAAAGGGAAGAGGAATAAAACCGACAGCCTCTATGTATGCAAAAATCGCACGGGCGTTCAACTGGAAAGAAACAGATACGGGATATTTATGTAATTATTGTCAAAAAAAACAAGAGGAGAAACAACATGACTAAACAATTTATGGAAGATGCACAGGGCAGGCAGGTGCCGGTGGAGATGGTTAAGGATGTTGACCGCTTGCGGGATCAGACGGTTAAAGCGATTATGGAAAAAACTTTTGCGATGCGGGATGCGTTGAAAGCGTTCAAGCAAGGGGTGTGGAGTGATATTCAAGAGTTTTTAGTGCTTTCGGCTGAAGAGCACGGCGTTAAGTGGGGCGGCAAAAAAGTGAATGTAACGCTCACCACTTACAACGGTAAGTACAAGCTGATGGTGGCGGTCAACGACAATTTACAGTTTAACGAAAAGTTGCAAATTGCAAAACAGCTCATTGACGAGTGTATCAAAGAATGGTCAAACGGTGCGAGACCCGAATTAAAGGCTTTGGTTGACAATGCGTTTGCGGTTGATAAGCAAGGCAATATCAGCACGACGCGGGTTTTGGGACTTCGCCGTTTGGAGATCAGCGATGAAAAATGGCTGAAAGCGATGCAGGCAATAACGGACAGCATTCAGGTTGTCAGCTCGAAAACATACATGCGCTTTTATTCCAGAAAAGAAGACGGCAGCTATGAGCAAATTCCGCTTGATGTTGCGGCATTGTAGGATGATGTGTATGCAAGGCTTTTTATATCGAACGGCAATCCGCATTAAAGAAGCGGGCGAGCGTTGGCGGATCGGATGGTTGGTTAGGCTCGGACTGAACATGAGGGACAAGGTGTTACTATGGAAAAACTGACGGCGCAAGAGCGGATTTTTGAGATTATAGAACATTTGTATAAAAATCATATCAAGGGGCTGACAAACAAAGAACTTGCAAAGCTTGTCGGCACAAGTAATGTCAATATTTGCAGAGATTTAGCCTTATTTGAAAAATACGGTTGGATACAAAGAGATGAGAACAACAAGTGCAGACTCTCGCCAGTTTTTGGGCGTATCTCTGCAGATATATTAAAAAATTATAAAAAAGCCCGATTGGAACTTGCGAAAGCGGAAGCAGAGTTCATCGGAGCGGTGAATTAAGGAGATTCTATGAGCGAGAAACAAGAAACCAGAGGACGAAAACCAAACCCTGAAGGAACGGAAGACACAAGGGCAATGCAAGTTTTGGCAAAGCAGCAAGAAGAAAATGAGCTTGAGATTAAAAAAATAGATGAGCTTTATTTGCCTGAGGGGGAAAGCTATAACTTGCATATTGTTATAGAACGGGCAAAGTTTTATCAGGCACAAACGGCAACTGCTTTTATTGAACTTGGCAAGCAAATATTACTATTAAAAGCCCACGAAGAACATGGACAATTTTTAATAGCTCTTGAAGGATTAGGTATGGCTCAATCAACAGCAAAATATGCTATGGCTGTAGCTAGAAAATTTTCAAATCGCCAAACGTTTGGCGATTTGGATAAGTCAAAGCTTATGGCTTTAACAGCTTTAGATGAAGAAAGCATTAAAGTCCTCGATAGTGGAAAAGTACTTGAAGGTATCGGAACACTTGATGAAGTTGATCAAATGACGGTTAAGGAACTGAAAGCAGCGCTTCGAGCGGAGAAGAAAAAGCGCAAGGAAGAGCGGGAAGCACAGGAAGCTGCAATCAGGCAAAAAGAGCAAAAACTGAATGAGCTTGAAATGGAGTTGCGCTACCGAGAGCCGCCGACAAAAGAGGAGCTTGCGCAGGCAAAGCTTGATGAACTTAAAAAACGGCTTTTTCGAGAAGTGGGAGAAGCGAGCCATGCGGTACATTGTCTGATGCAGACAATCAGCGAAGCACAGCAAATACCGGATGTCAATATCACTCAGTTGCAGGATTTTATTACGCTAGAGCCGGAAGACTTCCTTTCAAGTATTTTCGATTACACGGATGAGCTTGACGACATGATTGAAAATATCCGTCCAGACCGGTCGGCAAGCGAAACGGAAGTTTTGAAAGCGGAAATAATAAACGAGGAGTAGCCTCATGTATAAGCCTTTTGTGAGCAGGATGTCCGCGGCGGGAAGCGCCGCCGAGCGGAAGGCTGTTGTTGATGAAATGTGCCGGATGTTCGCTTTTTCGAGAGCGAAAGCATACAAGGTGCTAAATGAGAACGGCTGGCAGTCAGGCAGGAAGATGAGAAAAGATGCCGGTACGAGCGGAACCGATAAAGAGGACTTAAAACTGGTTGCAGCACTTTTGCGGAAATCCTTACGCAAAAACGGCAAAGCGACTATGAGTGTACCGGTTGCGCGGTCAATCTTGCAGTCAAACGCTATCAATATCACGATAGCCGACAGCCGTCTGCGGGAGCTTTTGGTTCAAAATAAACTTTCAATCGCTGAAGCCAAAAAGCCTGCGCCGCATAGCAGAATGAGAACGCTTTACCCGAACCAAGTGCATCAAGCAGATCCGTCAATGTGTTTGATATGGTTTGCGCCGGACGGCAGTCAAAAGATGTACGATGCCGATGAAGTGTACAAAAACAAAAATCCGCGCGAAGGAAAAATGAAGTGTTGGCGCTATGTTTTAACCGACCATACTTCAAGTTCTATTTGTGTGCGCTACTATGCAGCGATGGGAGAGTCGGCTGCAAACATGTACGACTTTTTGCTGTACGCCTGGGGACAAAAAAAGAATCCCTTGTATGTGTTTCACGGGCTACCGGAACTTTTGGTGTGGGACTGCGGCACGGGAAATACGGCAAAGTCGGTTACGGCTGCGTTGACGGCACTGCATGTTGAAACGAAGCCGCACTTGCCGGGAAACCCGCGGGCAAAGGGGCAGGTCGAGGTGAGCAATAACATTGTGGAAACGCAGTTTGAAAGCCGCTTGCGGCTTGAGCCGGTACACAGCATAGAAGAGCTAAACGAAGCGGTGGAGCGGTGGTGTGCGGCGTACAATGCAAATATGATTCCGCACCAAGACACGAGGCTCACGCGGCACGGAAAAAAGATAGGAAGCAGAACGGAACTGTGGCAGCGGATTACGGCGGAGCAGCTTCGGGAACTTCCCGATCCTGAAATATGCCGGCAGATTTTTACGGCAGGGATTCAAAGCCGTCGCGTTGCAGGCGACCTTTCAATCAGTATAGTGCATCCGCTTGTTAAAGAATCGCGGCGGTATAGCCTTCACGGGTTTGCAGGAATAACGGTTGGGCAAATGGTAACCGTTCAGCCGATCCTGGTTGACACGGAGCCGATTGTTAAAGTGAGCTTTGAATACTTGGGACAGGTTGTTGCATACGAGGTAAAGCCGATAGAGTATGACGAAAACGGCTTTGATATACAAGCGGCGGTTACCGGTAAAAATTACAAATCAGCCGGAGACACAGCACGCGAAAAAACGGCAAAAGAATTGGAGGTGCTTTCGGAAGGAACGAAAGAAAAGCCGTTTACGAAAATCACGGACGGGAAAGGCTTTGCAGCTCATTCAAATATTGATGCAAAGTCTCTCTTTTTACGGCAGCAAACCGGTGAACAGGTTGCGGTCAATACGGTCAGCGTGCATGAGATTGTAATAAGCGGAGCGGAAGCGGCGAAGCGGCTTAAAGCACGATTGGGTTATGTTCCCGAAGGCTTTATTGATAGGATGCGGGCGGAGTACGGCAATGCGGTTCCGGCAAATATGATAGATAGTTTTGCAGTGGAATATTCGCAAAGACCCGACGCAATGCTCGGATAAAATTTTTATTTTTTCGGAAACTGATGTTTTCTTAAAAAATTTTTTATAGGAGAAAAAGATGCTAACACTAAAAACGATGAAACAATTTGGGTTGCCTTGCGATCCGTTCGTAGGGGATGTAACAAAAGCTGAAGATGTGTACATGACCGAAGATACGCGGTTTATTGCGGAGTACCTTTATCAGACGGCGAGAATTGGCGGCATGGTGGCGCTTATCGGCGAATCGGGAAGCGGTAAGACAACAATCAGGCGGTATGCGATAGACCGCATGCAGGCGGAAGGACAAAAGGTCAGGGTGATTATTCCGCGAATAATCGATAAGTCCCGGCTGACCGCATCGAGTATCTGCGATGCGATAATACAGGACTGTTCAGGCGAGGCGCCGAAGCGATCCCTTGAAGCGAAGGCGCGGCAGATTGAAAGAATACTGACGAACTCAGGGCGGGCAGGTTGGAGCCATGTTTTAATGATTGAGGAAGCACATGACTTGGCGATTCAAACGCTCAAATATTTAAAACGGTTTTGGGAACTTGAGGACGGATTTAAAAAGCTTTTGTCCATTATTTTAATCGGACAGCCTGAACTGAAAGCGAAACTGGATGAAGCGAAAAACTGGGAAGCGCGGGAAGTGATTAGGCGAATGGAAATACTTGAACTTGAACCGCTTTCAAGCGGAAAAGAGATTGCAGCGTATTTGGAACTGAAATTTTCGCGGCTCAATGCGGAGCGAAAATCAATCATAAGTGATGAAGGGTGCAAGGCACTCTCGATGAGATTGCGGCGGCAGCTCCGCAATCAACCGCAAGTATACAGCATAGCCTATCCGCTTTTGGTGAATAACTGGGTGCGTAAGGCGATGAACCTTGCGGTAGAATTGGGCAGCGGGATTGTCGATGCGGACATTATCAATTCGTTATAAAAATATTTTTAGGGGGAAAGTCAATGGGTAGAAAAATTACGATTACGGTTACGGATGAGCAGTACAAAAATTTAACTGAAGCAGCTCATGCGGAAGGTTTGGAACGGGTTTCGGTGCTGGTTAAAAGTCAGGCAATCAAGGGAATTGTCAACGGACGGAAATCGGAAGATGAGCGGACAATTTTAGTTCCGGTAAAAAATTATCGGGAGCTTGCAGGTTACGCCGAAGGCAAAAAACTCGGCGGAGTTGCGACATTTGCGATGTATGCGATGGAGCAGCACATGCAGCGATATCCGCTCACAGAGGCGCAAATATCACGGGTTAATAAATTAGTCGATTTTTAGATGAAAGTCGCAGGGCTGTACAGCCCTGCCGTTTTATGAGGGGTTTTAATGAAGTCTACAAAACACGAGTACAACCGTAAAAAGCTCATCCAGCTGATCCATGTCGGTAAAAATAAAATATCGCTATCGGACGAACAGTACCGCAGTTTGCTTTTAGGCATTACCGAAAAAACGAGCTGTGCCGAAATGAATGGGGCGGAGCTATATTGTGTGTATCGAGCGATTAAAGATTTGGGATTTCAGCCGATGCGGAAAATGACCTTGAAAGCGAATGAACTCGGAAGAGCGACGCCGGAGCAGTTAAACTACATTAAAGCATTATGGGAATCAGCAGCACGGGTTAAAACGGAAGCGGCACTGCAGGCTTTTGTTAAAAGGATCACCGGGGTTCCTTTTTTGCGATGGCTTGATGTTTATTCGGCGCAAAAGGTTATTTTAGCGGTGCGGGATATGGCGGAAAAAGCGGGTGTTGATTCCGATGAATTTATCATAAAAAAATAAAGGCGAGGAGGAAAAATGGATAACTTAATGCAGGATATGTTTAGGGATGTAGTCGAACGAGGTGTAGATAGGACTCAGGCTCTAAAAGCGTTGAGAGCATTAAGTCGGTATTATGGCGGGCAGCAGTTATACATTCCACAAAAAAAGACTGCACTTGCAGAGGAAATAATCGGTATTATGAGCGATGCAATCGGCGGAGCTGATGCGGAAAAAATGTATGCGATAATTGCACAGCTTTACGGCGGCGTTCAATGGTACGTCCCGATTGAAAAAAATGCTTTCAGGGATTTTATCGCGTTGGAAATTTTGAGCGAGTACGACGGGAGCAGAGGCTCAATGCGGGAACTGTGTCAAAAGTACGGCATATCATTCACGCAAGTGTACCGGCTCTTTTATGAGGCACGGCAAAAAAAATTACAACAGGAACTCGAATTTCCGGAAGAATAGCGGTATTTTTTACTGCCGTTATAACACAAAGAGCGATGAAACCGTATAGACTATCAGTATATGAATACTGATAGTCTTTTTTTTTTGCTTGAACGCCGAGGGCGGGAAAGTTCCAGATAAAATACAGCTTTTACCGCAAGGAGAATTTGTGGTTGGGCGTGACGGCAGACGGTGGACAAAGCGGGATGCCGCTTTAATTGCCGCAGCTTCGAACGAATATTTACCGCAGCACATCGTTGACGAAAATCACGCAACTGATTTGAAAGCACCGCGTGGAGAAGCCTCTCCGGCTATGGGCTGGTTTTCAAATATCAGGGCTGAAGAAAACGGCGAAGTCTGGGCTGATGTAGCGTGGACAGCACGCGGCAAAGAAGCCTTATTAAATCAAGAATATCGGTATATATCGCCCGTTTTTGAAATGGACAAGACGGGTGAAATTACCAAGATTTTACGGGCGGCGCTTACCAATTCACCAAATCTTGAGCTTCCTGCATTAAACAGTAAACAACCTGAGCCGGCAGGTAATCCGGCAGAGGAGAATAGTATGAATAAAGACATTTGTGCGGCTTTGGGGCTTTCTGAAACCGCAAGTGAAAATGAAGCCCTTGCCGCGATTGCTGCGTTGAAGACGCAGGCAAACAGTGCAAAGTCGGTAGACCTTGCATCTTATGCACCGCGGGCGGATTTGGCTCAAATGGAGCAGCGTGCGACCGCAGCGGAAAAAGCACTTGCTGAACTCAATGCCGCACAGTTGAAAGAAAAAGCGGTTGCAGCCGTTGAAAAAGCCGTTACCGATCGCAAGATAGCGCCTGCAAGCAAGGATGAATATATCGCAATGTGTTCATCTGAAGAAGGGCTTGAGCGGTTTAAGCGGATTATGGCGGCGAGTCCTGAAATTATTTCGAACGCCGCTTCGGGGGCTGAAGGAGAGCCACCTCAAGCTAAAATGGTGGAACTCAATACGGAAGAAGAGTCCATTTGTAAAGCAATGGGCTACACAAAAGACGAGTGGCTTAAACTCAAAGGAAGCGAAGGAGACAAGTAGGCTATGATTATCAAAGATAGTACATTACAGGCGTTACGCACGATGGTGCGTGCAGAGTTTCAACAGGCGTTTGATGCAGCCGTTGCACGGGACGATTACAAAGAGTTGGTTACGATTATAACCAGCAACACGAAGTCAAACTCGTATGCGTGGCTCGGAAATTTTCCGCAAATGCGGGAATGGATCGGAGACCGTGTTATCAACGATATGAAAGAAAGCTCGTACACCATCGAAAACAAAAAGTACGAAGCAACACTCGGCGTTGATCGCACCGACATTGAAGATGACAATCTCGGTCAGTACCGTGTCTTAGCCCAAACTCAAGGACAGGAAACGGTCGACTTTTTTTGGCGGCAAATTGCAAAGCTCATTGTAGGCGGGTTTACCTCACTTTGCTATGACGGGCAAAACTTTTTTGACACCGACCATCCGGTGTATGAAAAACCGGACGGAACCGGAACAAACAAGGCAACATCGAATGTGCTTGGAACAGGAAGCGGTGCTCCGTGGTTTTTGCTTGACTTAAACCGACCGCTTAAACCGTTTATCATGCAGGAACGGATGAAGCCTGAATACGATGAAATCAAGGATGTGCAAAACGACACGGTATTTATGAAAGATAAATACCTTTATGGTATTCGGTATCGCGGAAACTGGGGGTATGGACTTTGGCAACAGGCGGTGACGTCAAAAGAAGAGTTGACGGCTGCCAATTTTGAAAAAGCATACGGTATGATGGAATCATTAAAGCGTGACGGCGGTGATCCGCTCGGATTGAAGCCGACGCATTTGATTGTGGATGTTTCAAACAGGGCAGCCGCTGAAACGATTTTGCTGAAACAAAATTTAGCGGGCGGGGAATCGAACACGAATTATAATCGCGTGAGGCTCGTGGTGTGCCGCTGGTTGTAAGGGGGCGTTCTATGGCAGAAAAAACAAAAGAGCAATTACAAATTGAAGCCGAAAAGGCGAAGCAAAAAGCTGATGCAGGGGAAGCGGCATTAAAAGAAGCAAAAGATGAAAGCAGTAAAACGCGAAATCCAGAAACCGGTAAAAAAAAGGTGCGGCTTCGGGTGCGAAGCACGACTGGATATCCGCAGTATTACCGTGCCGGTCTTTGCTTTAAAAAAGTTGACACCGAGTATGAAGTGCCGGAAGATGTTGCAAAAATTTTGAAAGCGGACTGCTGGCTCATTGTTGAGGAAGTAAAATGAAAAATCTTTTAACGGCTGCGGAATTTAAAAAGCGGGTTCAGGCAAACAGCCTGCCGCTGAGCGATGACGGCTCACTCGATATTGAGCGGGTTGAGCTTGCACTGGCTGACGCAACGGGCATTATTGTTGCGCAGCTTCCGTGGCTTTTAAAAGATGAGAAAATCATTGATCCGGTTCCGGTACAGTTTGATGCCGCATTGAAAGGAATTTGTGCGGACATTGCAGCTCATCGGCTGAATGATATGGTGAGCTCCAGTGAGGATAGCCGGAACTGGTATACTGACAGTATAAAGCTTTTGGAAAAGATAGACCGCGAGTATCAAGGCGGATTATCGGGTCCGAATATACAAGTTTCTTCTATTGTAAAAGGCGATGACGGCGATGTGGACTTTCGGTTTTGGAAAAAAGGGCAGGTGTTATGAGCAGCGCAGTTGTAGAAATCGATGTCAACGAAGTTAAAAAATTAACGGACTTGTTAAACGGCAAAGCGCTTTCATCAGCAGACCGTAGGAACCTTTTACAGAGTTTAGGACTTGAAATGGTTGAGCAATCTCGGAGCCGTATTCTTAAAACACAAAAATCGCCTGACGGGAAACCGTGGGCTGATTTTGCAGACTCGACTTTACGGTACTTGGAAAAACAGGGACGTGCAGGCAGTGTATCTCTTTTAAATAGAAAGGGATATTTACACCGATCGATTACCAGTGAAGTAAAAAACGACTGGGCGGTTTTGGTGGGAGCATGTATGGAATATGCAGCGGTTCATCAGTTTGGTTATTCCGATAAAAATATTCCGGCACGTCCGTACCTTGGTGTAAGCAGCGACGATGTTGCAGACTTGACCGAACTTACGGAAATATGGCTTGAGGGGCATCTACAATGAATGTGACTTATTTGGATATTCGAAATGATGTGGTCAAGCAACTGCAAGAGGCGTTTCAAAACTACAAACGACTTACGGTTACATCTCATCCCGGCAGATTTGATGAGGCGGAAATAAGGCGGCTTATGCAAACGACACCGGCGATTTTAACTTCGCTTGTTGGCATACAAGATAGCGAGCTTGAAGATGAAAGTTACATTGACTTTGTTAGCTGGGTATTGTACCGAGCAGACAACAAAGACCGCTTGTATGACGGAGCGTTACAGCTTGTGTCTGCGCTTGTGGGTGCGATTAAAAATTTGAATATCTCGGTTGCATTCGGTGGCGGGAAAAAGATACGCGGTGAATGCCTTTATACCGGCTCACTTGATAAAATCAATGCAACTTTGTGGGCGGTAAGTTGGCGGCTGCATGCACGGGCGGTGAATGACAGCGGGAACATTGTGCTGCCGGACGATTTAGACCGGTTCAAAGGTTATGACAGCGATTTACTCGTCGGTGAGCAAATCGCATCGGATATAGTTAATTTAGATTGATAAGGAGTCAATATGGCTATAGCGTTTACACAAATTCCGGCAAATCTTTTGGTGCCGGGACAGTATCAGGAAATCGATAACAGTCTCGCCGGAGAAAGCGGCGAGATTAAAAGGGTTTTGATTGTTGGCTTAAAATCAAACACGGGCAAGGCACAGGCAGGAGTTCCGGTCAGTGTTTTAAGTCCGTCGGTGGCAGGAGACCTTTTCGGATTTGGAAGTCCCGCTTCGATTATGGCTGAAACTTTTTTGAAACATAATAAGGTTGAAAGTTTATCCGTTTTGCCGATTGCAGAACCGGAGGCGGGGACGGCATGGAAGCAAACCTTTACGATTGCAGCTTCTTCGGTTGCTGCCGGCAGTATCGAAATTTGTATTAACGGGCGGACGGTATTTGCAAAGGTTGATGAAGGAAGCAGCGCGGACAAAATAACGGCGGGTATTGTTGCCGCTTTTAACGGGCTTCTTAATAATCCGGTTGAAGCAAAGGTTGACGGCTCCACGCCGAATAAAGTGATTGTTTCTTCGGTGGTAAAAGGTGCAGGAGGAAATAAAAACACGGTTGAAATAACGGCACACGCATTGAGCGTAACCGTTACGGCGGGAGCTACGGAACAAGGCACCGGAAGCGCCGACTTGACGGCGTTGCCGGAGATGCTCGGAAGTAAACGCTGGAACTACATCGTTTTTGATTTTGATGATGCGGAAAGTATAAAACTGCTTGCAGCGGAACTTGAAAGCCGATATTCAGCGACACGGCAGATCGGCGGGAGGGCTTTTATCACCTTATCCGGAACGACTGAAAGCGTTATCTCGCAGGCGGAGAAAATAAATTCACCGCATATCTGTCTTATTCCAAAAGGTGCCGATAAGGCGCTTCCTTGCCTGTGGTCAGCGAGCTTTGCCGCTGCAGCTTGCAGGGTATTAGCGGATGATCCGAGTGCGAATACTTATGATGTACAGGTTACGGACTTAGCGGCTCCTTTTGACTACGATTTTGACACGCGGCAAAAACTCCTTGAAGCGGGTGTTGCAACTTGGCGGCTTGATCCTGCAGGGACGGTTCTCATTGAACGGCTTGTTACCAGCTACACGGAAAATGCGGACGGCGGACGGGACACAAGCTATCTTGATATTCAGGTTGTTGAAACGGTGGACGCGGTACGCACTTACATCAATGCGGAAGCGAAAAAGCGGTTTAAAAAGTGGAAGCTCGCAAGCACGGATGAAAACTTCGGAGCCGGTGCAAAGGTGATGACACCCGGTATTTGGCGGAGCTTTTTAGCTGACCTTTATCAGACGGTTTTTATTCAAGGAAAAAACTGGTGTCAAGATTTTGAAAGTTATAAGGCATCAATTTTTGTTGAGGTAAAAGCCGGAAGTAAAACACGGCTTGAGTACAGTCACCGACCGGTTTTAATCGGGCAGTTCTTAATCGGTGCAGGCTTAAATCAATTTAAGTAGAAAACGGAGGAAATATGCAGTTATTAAAAGTATCACGGGTTATATCGACCAGTTTGGGAGAGCTTCCATTAAAAGAAGGAGGTGCGACTTTTAAGCCGTCAAGTTTTAAGCGAGAAACGCAAGTCGGGGAAGTGCATGAAAATACCGGCTATGTGGAAACGCCGACGGCGGCTGAATTGAGTTTGACCTTGAATGCGGCGTTAGACCCGCAGGATTTTGCGAATGTGTCAAACGATACGCTTACGATTTTTTTATCCGGCGGCAGTCAGCACATGATGCCGGGAGCATGGGTGACGGAAGCGGTGGAACTTTCAAAAGGAGAACTGAAAGTTACTTACAATTCGGCAAAAAGTCAAAAGCTTGTATAAGGGGAAATTATGGAAGATATACATTTAACCTATCCGGTAACGGTCGGCGAGCGAACGGTTACGGACTTGCATTTTAATGATCCGCAGTTGATGCACATGATGCGAACTGACGGGCATAATATCAATGACATCGGAGCCGATGTCGAGTTGGTATCTGCTTTAACAGGGGAGCCGGTCGAAATTGTTAAAAGAATTCATATTGAAGACTGGGCACCGATACGGGTTCAACTGCAAAAAATTTATGCCGTATTTTTCGGCTTAAAAAAAACACTCGCTGATGATGATAGCGAAAACCCTACGATAGCGGCGAAGGACTCAGTGCCGCAGAAGTAAGCGATTTTTTATTTGAGATGGTAACGGAACTGATGTGTTTGATGCCGTCTCTGCCTTACGATGTTATTATGCACTTTAATTGGAGTCAATTAAAAAAATGGCATAGTGCCGCGGTAAAAAATTACAACACAATGAACGGAGTACAGTAAATGGCAGACATCAAAGTCGGAGCGCTGCTTTCATTAAAAGATAATTTTTCCAAAGAAATTAAAAGTGCCGGAGCATGCACACAAAACTTTGCATCAACGGCGATGTCTGCGGTATCAAAAGTCGATAAAGCCTTTTCAGGTTTTAAAACAAAGTTGGGTGCTTTGGGGGTATCGTTATCACTGGGAGCGGCTGGAAATCAAATCATTGATATTGACGCTCAGCTGACGCGTATGGGAATGACTGCCGATGCTTCCGCAGAACAAGTCAATCGGTTAAAACAAAAAATCTTTGAAGCGGCTCAAGATCCGAATATCAAAATGGATCCGTCTCAAATTATTGAAGCGCTCGATGTGGTAATGACAAAAACCGGCGACTTGCAATATGTAGAAGACAATATTAAAAACATTGCCGTGGCATTGCAGGCTTCCGGTGCTGCCGGTGTGGAAATAGGCGATGTATTTTCCGAATTTCAAAAAAAAGCTTTTAAGGCAAGTGAAATTTCAAACCTCATGGATGACTTGGTAAAACAGGGAGACCAAGGCGAATATACATTTGCGAAGTTTGCAAAAACGGGGAAGGCGGTTTTGTCTTCATATTCTACGATAGGAAATAGCGTTGAAGATGTAAAAAAATTAAATGCAGTTATGCAAGTGCTTGTTGCAGATACGAAAAACGAAGAGCTCGCCGCAACTGCTTTGGATTCGGTAATTGCAGAACTTTCCGATCCGAAAAAGCAAGAGAAATTAGGGCTTATCGGTGTTTCAGTCCGTGATAGCGAAGGAAATTTTCGCGATCTTGCTGACATTATGGCAGATGTTTTAGCGGTAGCGGAAAAAGAAGGAAATATTGATTTTCTCGGCGAAGTCTTCGGTGTGACTTCAATGAAAGCCGTGCGTGCGTTTCAAAACTACGGCAAAAATTATAAAAAGCTGACGGAAGACTTAGGCGATACGACCGGTGCTCTTGAAGCAAAATCAGCCCGTATGGCTGGAACGATGAAAGCGAATTTGCAAAACTTGCAAACTTCATTTTTAAAATTTGCCGACACGAACTTAGCAAAGCCGTTAGAGAACTTGAATAATTTACTGAGTTATTTGTCGGAAAAACCGGAGCGAATGACAAGCGTTTTTAACGCAATTAAAAAGGGCGTTTTAAGTATTGTTGCAATTAAGGGTGTTGCAAAAGTTGCAAATCTTGTCGGAAGCATTTCAAGCGGATTAAAAAATTTCCAAGCCGGTAAAATGGAAATAGGTTTTGGTGGCGGTGCTGCAAACGGCATGCCGGTTTTCGTTACCAATATGGGACAAGGCGGTATGGGAGCAGCAGGCGGTTTTGATATGAAAAAAATTGCAAGCGGCGGAGCTAAACAAACACTTGGCGGCATAATGGAGGCAAATTCAAAAACATTTAAAAGCGGTGCTATTCAAGCAGGTGCATTAATGGTTATAACGACAGCTGTTTCTAAAACATTAGGAGCAGCAGATGCGATCCGCGATATAAATGCAAATAAAAATTTGACGGATAACGAAAAATCAAAAGCAAAAGGCGGAGCGGTTGGCGACGCTGTTGGGACGGTTATCGGAACCGGAGCCGGTGTTGCAGCAGGAGCTTGGGCAGCCGGTGCTGCCGGAGCAAAGCTGGGTGCTATGCTTGGAACTGTGATTGCACCGGGTATCGGTACAGCAATCGGTGGTGTTCTTGGAATGGCGGGTGGTGCTATCGGAGGTTTTTTTGCAGGGAAAGCAGGTAAATGGATTGGGGAAAAGGTCGGCGGTTTATTTGGAAAAAAAGACAAGGTTATTCCTAATTCAACTGCGGTTAAAGAGGAGTTTGACCAAGTAAAAAAATTACAAGCCGGTCCGCAAACGGCAAAACTTGAAGGGCAAGCGGGCATTGATTTTAACATGCACCTTTACGATGAGCGGACGGAAATAACTTCGACGGTCCGGCATAATACGGCGCCGTTTGCATTTAACACCGGACGGGTTGTTGAAGCGAGAGGAGCATTTTAAAAATATGGAAAAATGGAAACCTGATTTACCGTCGCCTGCGAGTGAAAATTGGCGCATGGCATACGGTGCCGTACCCGATACAAAAAATAAATACGTCTATAACCGAAGTGAAACGCCTGCAATAACGAGTTATCAAGCTCCGCAAAAAGAGCCGGTGCCGTTTGTTTATGACAGTATAAAATTATCAGGCGGTTTGAGTGTCGACACGGCGGAATATCCTTTTTTCGGGTTGTGGTCATCAACGCCTTTGAATGAAAAACCGCAAGGCATTACCGTATCCGGATTTTTACGCGGCAACGAGTATATCAAAATCCGCAATGCTTTAGTTGAAGCGCTGCGGGTGATAACGACCGATGACGAACCCGGCTTTTTAACGCTACCGCTTTGGGGACGCTTTCCGGTTATTGTAACGGAATGGGATATTGAAGAAAGTGCAAAAGAGTTGGGACAATGTAAGATAAGCATCACTTTTACGCTGGCAGGCTGTCCCGTTGAAAAACGCTGGACACTTGAAGGTGAGTTCGGAAAAACAATTCCCGAAGCTGCCGAAGCGGTCAAGGATGCAGCCTGTGTCGTTTATGACAAAAAGCTGAAAGGAAATCTTAACATTGAAAGTTTAATTGCATCGTTTCCGCTTTTACAAAAATCGATTATAGATATAACCGGCAGAATACAGGGGGCAAAAAGCATGCTGAACGCTATTACAAACAGTGCCACACAAATGAGTAACTTGCTGGCTCAAGGAATCCGCTCGCCGAAGATATTGGCATTGGCTTTGTTTGCTGCGATCGGAAAGATGACTGCGAGCCTTGCTTCGATAAAAAACGCAAAAGAAGAAACGATCGCTTTTTTCCGCATACGAAACAATGAAAAAAATGCGGCATTTTGTTTTTTAGCGAATAATAGTTACACGCTGCCGATTAATGCAATTACGATAAAACAGGTTGCGACAAAAACAGCTACGGAGCAGCTGTATAAAACGGCGTCGCTGTATGCGGCAGCTTCTCTTTTACCGGCAATAGAAAACGCAACATATAACACGATGAAAAACATGTTTCTTTTGTACGACCGACTTGAAAAAGCAATCGACCTCAATGAGCCGGAACTTTATTTTGCCGTAAGTGAATTGCGTTCGTCGGTTTCAAGAGCGTTAGCTCAAAAAGAATTAAGCCAAGAACTTTCGGTACATTTAAACGCTGCAGTGCCGCTCTTGCCGCTTGCGCAGTATCTGGGAAGTGAGGAGCAGGTGCTGCGGGAACTGAACCGCATTGAAGATAGTTTTGTTATTCAAGGAGATATACGCTATGTCTAAAATTGTCATACGAGTTGCGTCTCCTGGAAGCGATGCTTTTCAGCCGCTGATATGGAATAATGTGCAGATTACAAAGTCGCTTGACGAAATATGCCACAGCCTCACGCTAGAGCTGCCGGTCAGTCAAAAAAAATTGCTGCATGTTCACGATAAAATTGAGGTACGTTTTTACAACAAATACATTACGCATAATGAAAGCAATAGCCTTCGGGTTACTACGGTTTTAATTGATGAGATAACCGACAATACCGATAGCGGTCGAAAATACATTAAGGTTTTAGCCCGCTCCCCTGCCCGCGATATTATTGACTCAACTTGGACGGGAGCCGCAAGCGGGGACTTACTTGCAGTCATTACCGCGATTGCAGATAAATTCGACATCACGGTTCATCATTTACCGCGGGGACAAAATAATACAGAAACAGTATCGTCTTTTGAATGGGATTGTGAATCGCCTTGGACAAAGCTCCTTAATGCCGCTGATAATCAAGGGTATGTTATCACATCCAATGAAGCGGGAGATTTGTATGTAACAAAATCAGGCAGAGACGCGAGTTATTGGCATTTTATCATCGAAGAAGGAATGAACATAAAATCCATTGAAACAACCGCTTCCGCAGCGGAGCAGTTTCATGAATATATTGTCGTTTCAAGTGGCGTACAAGGAAAAGCGGTTGACAGTCACTGCAAGAACAATCGAATATTGTCGCTCAACCTTTCTGATTTTAATCTTGATCAGGAAAAAGCAAACCGCAGGGCAATGATTGAATTATATCGACGCCGAAAAGTAACGACAAAGGTTACCGTTTCAGGTTGGGGCTTAACCGATGAGCAAATTAAAAGTTTTGACACGACTTATGAAAAAGAAATTTTCTTTAATCCGAATTTTTTAATACCGGTTTATTTACCGGTTGTCGGTCTGAATGGTACAATGATGATCAGCGAAGTTGAGTATCGTGCAGAACCGACAGGTTTTGATTGCACGATAAGTTTGGTTAATCCTGAAGTGTATATGGGCAAAGAAGGAACGGCGATTGCCGCTCAAAAAACAAAAAAGCAGAAAAAGAAATCTCGGCTTGAAGAAGTCGCTGAGCGGAATGGAATTAAATCGATGGAGGCACGATGATGAATGTAACGGAACTGTATGCAAAGATTCGGAATATTTTTAACATAGCTACTTTTAAAAAACGGGACAATAAAAAGATAAGCGTTGAAACCGATTTTTCACGGACGCTTGAAGCTGAGGAGTTTTTTCCGTATGGATTTTACGCAAAAGCAAAAGAAGGACGGGTTATCGTTTTAAGTCAGGGTGGAAATGCCGGCTCGTATATTTTACTTCCGGTTTCATCAACAGAGGGGGTGCCTGACATTAAGGACGGGGATGCGGTGCTTTGGAGTGAAGACGGCGGTACGGTTATCGTTAGAGCCGATAAGACGGTTGAACTCGACGGTACGGATTTTGGCGGGCTTATTAAAATAAATGAACTTAAAAAAGAACTTGAAAAAACAAACAGTTTTTTAAATGCATTTATCAATGTACTCAAAGCCCCCGTGCCGGAACCGGGAAACGGTGCTCCATCAGCGTTTCAAGCGACTTTAAATGGAGTACTCAGTGCTCTGCCACTTCCCGATTATTCACAGATAGAAAACACTAAGGTGCAGCATGGACAAGGCTAAAACGGTCGCGTTTGAAAACTGGACGGATATACGGGAATTGGTTGCAATGAGTATCGGCACGGACAAAGGACGCTGGTGGGCTGACCGGTCGTTCGGTTCTGATTTGTGGATATTAAAGCAATCGGGGAAAGTTGACGGTACGACGGCGGGCAAGGTGCGGGCGATGCTTTTAGAATGCACCGCATGGTTAAAAGCTGACGGAGTTGTCAAGGACATAACATGCTCGGCAGAGCGAACCGGGAAAAATGAAATTCGGTATGTATTAACGGTGTTAAAGCCTGACGGTCAGACACTTCAGATAAAGGATGTGTGGTATGGCGTTGAATAGAGAAAGTTTACCGGTATTATTCGACCGCGTATATGCGGCATATATGTCGCGACTGAAACCGCTTGATAAAACGGCACGGCATAACCTCATTCGCGTGATGTCGGAAGTTGAAGCCGGTATGTATCATCAGCTTTTAGGTGATTTATCGTTTTTAGCGGATCAGATTTTTCCCGATACGGCGACCGGAGATTATTTACGAATGCACTGGTCTGAGAAAGTTCCGCCGCTTTATGCGGTGGCGGCAGTCGGCAATGCTGAAGTAAACGGTGTTCCTGGAATTGCCGTTCCTGCAGGTTTGGTATATGTTTCAGAATCAGGCAAGCGGTATTTTACCGATAAAGCGTATAAAATCGATACAACGGGACGGGCTGTTATTTGGCTTCAGGCGGAAGAGGCGGGAGCCGCTTCAAACTTGGCGGAAGAACAAAAGCTTAAAATGTCATCGGCAATTCCGATAGGACTTTCAAGTGAGGTGGTTCTTGTTGATGGTGGGATCAAAGGCGGCGTCGATGCGGAAACGGATGAAGACTATCGTGCTCGCGTGCTAGTTGCATTACGAAATACTACCCGCTACGGCAAGATAGGCGACTTTGCAGCATGGGCAGTCGACTCTTCTGCCGATGTATCCAAAGCTTTTGAAATTAAAAACTTCGGCGTGTTCGGAGCCTTGCTGATACAGGTTATTTCCGGCAATCATTTTGACGGAGTTTTTCAAGTCGGAAACTTGGCGGTGGTTACGGCATATATAAATTCACTTGCTCCTCCGGTTCTTTTTACGGTACGGACGCCTGAATTAAAAGCAATCAATATGACCGTAACGCTTTTAGCAAGAGAAAACTCAACAAGCAATCAAGAGTTGGCACAAAACCGAATAAAATCATACTTGAATGCTTCAGCGCAACCGGGTATCCGCTACACGGAAGGGGCGTTCCGCGATGTCATTGTTGACGGATTACAGATCAGTTACGCTCAAGTAAAGTTTGACGATAAGCCGACCGGTGAATTTACAACAACAGTACTGGAATATCCGGTATTGGGGACGGTGCGTTTTGCAGTTAAATAATTTATGCCACACAAAAGCCGAGTATGTTTCGGCAATTAAAAAACTTTTTCCGCTCGGAGCATATTGGGATGTGCAGTTCAATAATCCGTACAGTGATTTATCGGTATGGGTTGATGCAAAATCCGAGGAATTACACCGCTTTAAAAACCGTTTCAGCGAGCTGATTACGGAATCAACGCCGAAGACTGCTGACACGACGCTTGACGATTGGGAGCGGATTTTACTCGGAACAATTTCACCACACTTGCCGGTAGAATTGCGGCGCAGTCTTCTTTTAACAAAAGGGAAAGGATTTGTTAATAAGGATGTGCTTGAGCGGATCGGGAATTTATATGGCGTGAGTATAAAGCGGGTATATTTTCCATACCGTTCGGCTTTTTGTGGGCACACTCGTATAGGTATAAATCAAATATGCAGTCCGGCAAGTTTTTCGCTTATTTTTATTGAAAGCAGTATTGATGATGTGGGGTTAAAAGATGATTTTGAGCGTTCGATTCGAGAGGCGCTTTTGGCAAATATAATTGTTTATTTTTTTTATGAATAGGAGATGCGTATGGCGGGGGTGTATCCTGATAATCAGGAATTAACGATTTTTGGAGAAAAGGTGCAGTGGCCGGGAGTTGATAAAACCGGTAAATTTACAAACGGGAGTTTTAGCGATCCGCTTGAAAAGCCGAGTTTTATTCCGGCGGAGACGATTAACTTGATATTGGATAACTTAATGGCGTTAATTGAAAAGCTCGGCGGCACACCTGATAATACTTCAATTGATCAGCTTGCAAAACTTTTTACTTCAGGTATTGCAGCAAATAAAGGCATCATGCGTGACAGTGCCGGTAGAGCAAAAGTTGCAGCACCGCAAGTTGATGATGATATCGCGAGAAAAAAAGAGGTTGATATTAGCACTAATAACGCTTTATCTTCGGCAAAAAAATATACCAATGATGTTTTAATCAACATTTTTACACAAACAGTTTTTGTGCAGTTTCCGAATATGCCGACACCGGATACGTTTTTATCTTTTGAAGGCTATCGCTGGGCGGAAGTAAATTATGGCGGTGCGTTCTTTCGAGCAGCGGGCGGTCATGCAAACGGATTTAATGGCGGTTTGCAGGAAGACGCAATTAGGAATATTACGGGAGAACTTGTAGGACTTCATTTAGGTTTTTATTATTCATATATTGGTGTAGAAGATCAAACAAGTCATTGCAAGGGTGTGTTTACAGTAGAGCGGAGTAATTTATATCATAGGGCGGCTGGAGTTGACAAAGATAAAAATAATATTAAGGTTGTTTTTGATGCGTCTCGTGTCGTGCCAATTGCCAATGAAAACCGTCCGGTTAACTATACCGTTCGTTTATGGAAACTTGAAAAAATATAAGGAGTAAATGTATGGAATACATAGAAATAAAAGACAATATTATCACAGGACATTACTGCGGAGCAATACCGGAAAATAAAAATCCAGAAATTGACTACCGTGAAGTAACGGTCTTAAAAGCTGCTATCGGCGATGATGTTCGTTTCTATGCTGATTTTGATAAGGGTATTAAAAAGCAACTGAAGCAGTTAGTGAAAGAAAAGCTGGTTGCAATTCCTGAAGGGAAAAAGTTAAACAAGACAGGCGATGATTTTGTCGATATAACGGAAGCTGAAAAGGTAAAGGCTGGCTTACGAAAACTTAGCAAGCGTGAAAAACTAGACGGAGATAACATTGTACAAAAGTGCGAAAAAGAATTGTACGATGATGGCATTATTACGGCGGAAGCATACAACGCTTATATCGACACGATGCGGGAAGCCGCATACAAAAGCGAAACCGACAAGCTGGGTTTACAAGTTTTAAGGGGTGAGTGTTCAAAAGAAGAATGGCTTGAAAAAATTACTGAGATAAAAAAACGCTATCCGAAAGTTATTCAGCAATAAATGTTGTTAATTTAAATTAAAATAAACGGGCAAAAATCGGCGTCTTGCACACGCCGACAAGTGGTTATAACACTTACCGGATAACCGGCTTTCACCCGACCCATACTGTACAGGTGTTAAAAGTATCGGTTGTTTTGTCATTTGATTTTAGCCTCAAAATATTCATATTAAAGAGGTTTTTATGAAAACACCGTTAAGTTATTACGGCGGCAAGCAGCAACTTGCTTCTAAAATTGTATCTCTTATTCCGGAGCATTGGATTTACTGCGAGCCTTTTATCGGCGGGGCTGCGGTATTTTTTGCAAAGCCAAAATCGGAGTCTGAAATCATCAATGACATCAATTCTGAAATAACAAACTTTTACGAAGTTTTGCAGCGGGATTTTCCTGCACTGCAATCTGAAGTTTCGATCAGTTTACATTCAAGAAAAATGCATCAACATGCACAAGTAATTTATGAAAATCCAGATATGTTTGACCGCATAAAACGGGCTTGGGCTGTTTGGATGTTGGCAAATGGTTCGTTCGGCTGTAATCTTACTGCCGGTTGGGGATATGATAAAGCCAGTTCAAAAAGCAGAACGCTCACAAATAAACGAAATGCTTTTACTGAAGAGCTTGCGATTAGACTTCAAGATGTGCAAATCGAATGCTGCGATGCGTTAAAAATTATTCGCTCGCGCGATAGCGCCGATACATTTTTTTATCTTGACCCGCCTTATGTCGGTTCCGATCAAGGGCATTATGACGGCTATTCTCAGGAAGATTTTAATAATTTACTTGATGAACTCTCAAAAATTGAGGGTAAATTCCTTTTAAGCTCTTATCGGAATAAAACCTTGACAGAATTTACACAACGGCTTGGTTGGTATCAAGTTGAATTAAAAATGGCTAAACCGATGACGGCACGCACCGGTAAAACCTTGCATAAAATTGAAGTTATAACGACCAACTATCCGATAGGCGTCGTTGACGGGAATGTTCGATTGCTGTAATGAGCGCTTTTACATTGCATACTGTGTAAAACCTTTACACAGTATGCAATTATTTTGACTTTTATATTCTCCGGTTTTTTGCATTTTTTTCGCCGGCTGTTATACTTTGAAGCTCAGACGGTAAAACATAAAAGCTATTTCTGAGGTTTGGACGAGGAGCGTATTCGGATATTGCTTTTGATAAAAGTAGGGCATTTCAAAATTGACAAGTCTTGTCAATTTTGAAATGCCCTGTGGATAAGCATTCGGTGAATAGAGAATAATTAGACATTGAAAGCCACTTCACAAAATAAATTGCAGAGCGGACTTCCGATGCAAGAAATGCCATTGGAAGTCGTTCGCTAAAAGCTGCGTCCGCCTCCGCCATGCGTGCTGCCACTTGAAGACGTGTGCGTCGAGCTTCCACTTCCGCCTCTGCCTGATTCGGAGCGTTGAATTATGCGCGAAGTTACTTTCGTGTCAATAATTGCATCATTGAACGGTGCAAAATCTGCAATTACGTAATTGCTGCTTTTATAAGCCATTGTTGCAGCTTTTACTTTGTTGCGTCTTTTTATCCCGAAAAAACTGAGCAAAAAAGTTATAATTCCTCCACCAACGCCTGTTAACACGTCATTGCCGCTAACATCATTGTGTAACTTGAATGCCAATCTTTCAACGTAGGCTTTGACGGCAGAATCGTAGTTTCTGAGTTTTAAGCCTCTGTCATAAAGCGTATCAAGTAAATCATCGATTGTTCTGTCGGTGAGTTTTGAAATTGTTTTGTTGCCGTGTGTGCTTATGTGCATATCGCCGCTGCCCGGCGTACCGTCGCCAGTTGAAATCAAAAGCAAAACGCCTTCGCGTTCGTCGCCGTATCCGTAACCGTTGTAATCGAAATAATCGTCGGCGTATGCTTCTCGCGTTTTGCCTTCAAGCGACGGCACGATAATTATAGCGGCTTGGGTTTTCGCCTTGCTTTGGAGATCCAAGAGTTTCGCTTCACAATATTTAATTGTTTCCTGCGATAAAACTCCGACGTTATCAACCAAAAGACTTTGCGAAAACAGGACTGTTGTGGATAACGCAAAAAAGCCCAAGAGTAATAAGATGCGTTTTACCATATCCAAAGACCTCCTAAAATTAGTAAACCGATAACGACAGCAGCTTTGACGAGACTTGCGAAAATTAGTTTTGCTGGACTAAGCGGAGCTTCGCCTGCGATTTCGCCAGTTTGACCATTGACGGCAAAAATGTATGGTTTGCTTTTGTAAATATAGCTTAAAATCCAGACGGGCAAAAGGGCATACGAAATTTGTTTTGTTTTGTAGCTCGTGTTGTCTTTTTCGCCTTCGATGCGGACATCGTTATGCGAAGCTGAAATTTGCTTTTTGACTTCGTCTTTTGCACGCAAAAGCAAATTGTTTTCGCTGCGCTCTTTTGGGATATCATACTGCTCGGAAAAAAAGCCTGCAAGGTAGCCTTGCGAAAATGGACGCTGCTCACTTTCATCAAAGTTGCTGATTGTGTTGATGAGGTTTTTGTCCACTTTTGAAAAAGCCAGCTCCTGCATATTGTCGATGTCAACTTTGCCAGAGCGTTTAATTTCGGTTTTTGTTGTTTTCGTGTATTCGGTGTCGTTGCTAATCCACGTTTTGACGCTAACGCCGACAGCAGAGTAATTGACGTTTGCAACAAAGTCAGCTTGCCAGTACGGAAGATATATGCCCGTCATTTTTTCTTGCTGCATTACGCTCGTAAAATCTTTCGGCGTGTAATGTTTCTTTTTTGCCCAAGCGATAAATTTGCTCACTGCCGTTTTTTTGTCGATTTTAAACGGGATAATCAGGTCGGGCTTAAATTCGTTTTGCAAACGGTCGGTGATAACAATCGGGCTATGACAGTAGTAGCAATATGCCGTGTTCGACGTTTCACCTGCAATAACTTCCGCTCCGCAGTTTGCACACGTGTAGCCTTTTACGCCGCTAGCATTCGGTTTTGCCGCTCCCGAACTTTGCTCTTTTTTAATCGAAGCCGTTAACTCTTCTTCGGAGAAAGTGCTAAAACAATAATCGCACTTAAAGCCACCGACTTCAGGCTTGAACACAATCGGTGCGCCGCATTTGGGACACTTATAGTTTGCCATAGTTGCGTCTCCCATTTATTGTAATTTTGCTCCGCAGTTTGAGCAAAATTTGGGAGAGCCTTCAATGGCAGTTCCGCAGCTGGGGCATGTGTTTACTTTCGGGGCTGGTTTTTGTGTGCCGCAGTTTGCACAAAACTTACCTGAGTTTTTTGTGCCACATTCAGTGCAAAACCATTCGCCCGCTTGTGCTGCGGCACCTTGATTTGCTTGTGCGGCTTGTTGTCGAGCTTGCTGCTGCATTTGCATTTGCTGCATATTAGTTTGGCTTGCCTGTCCCATAAAGCTGTTGCCTGCATTCATACCCATACCCATGCCCATAAAAGACACGCCAGCACCTGCTGCGTTTGAGCCAGCTGCTTCCATACCGCGTGCAACAGAGCCTTGTACAAAGCCTTCTCGTATTGTCGGGTCGGAAAGCATTGCACCTTTGTTTCGCATATTTATAAGCTCTTTTGACTCATCGTCGTAAGAAATCCCTGCAACACCAACCGAAAGGACTTCGATACCACGCAGCTCCTTCCAGTTGTCGTCAAGCACTTCCGACATATATTTACTGACTTCAGGTCCCTTTGAAGGCATATATGAAATGCGAGTCCCTTCGGCGGACATTTTATTTATGGTCGCTTGAAAGGCTTCCAAAAATTCCGACAAATATTGCTCGTTAATTTCATCGATGTGAACAGTCTTTGCATCACGCGGACAAGCTTCCTTGAAGAACTTAATCGGGTCAGTAATTTTGATTGAATAATTTCCGAAAGCACGCAAAAAAAGTTCCGCATTGTAAAAGTTGTCAAAGTAATTTACAGGATTCGGCGTGCCAAACTTGATGCCTTTGATTTCCTGCAAGTTTACAAAAAATACTTCCTGCTTTGTTGAAGGAACGCCACCGTATTTAAATCGCGAAAACGATTCTTTGATTGAGTCGAGAAACTTTCCGTTGAAAAGAGACGGAGCCGATTTGTTGTCAACCTTGAAGTAACCAGGCTCTGCCGTATAGTCAACAATCGCACCGCCGTCAACCAGCATCATAAACTGGTTTTGATTCACGTGAATAATTGAGCCGTCGGAAATATAGTCTTCCGTGCCTTTTGTGTTGCTGCTGCGTTTGTCGTTCGGGTGCACTTTCACGCCTTTGACTAGCACAACGCCTTCACCCATGCCACTCGCTTCGATAACCTCTTGCCACTGGTCGGCAAGTCCTCCACCGATAGCACCAAACACTGCTTTAATAATACCCATAATTCATCTCCTTACCAAGTTAAAATTATTTTGCTACAATATAAATACCGCTCGATAAACCGTTCATAGTAACAAAGGTTAAATTTTAAAGCAAGAGGAAAAAAAACATCAAAAAGACCTGCTACTAGTTTTCAGCTTGCGAATTATTTAGTTGCAGTTTAAATTGCGAGAAAAATCAAGAAATACCTGACTTTCGATATTTTACGCTTGTAAACGGTTAAGCTTTTTTGAGTTTTACGCTTCGAGCCTAATTCACAATCGACGCACACCTCAAACACAAAACTTTTGCGGTTCCCGTCAATGAGCGGTGTGCGTTGCCTAAACCGCGAAAAGCTTTTTACCGCACGTAAGTGCTTCATCGTGTTACACAGACAGCGTTATGGATTTAACGCAGTTATTCTTTAGTTTTTCTTTCATGCTCTTGTCGGTTGCCTGTAGGCTCCGCTCTTGATAAAAAGAAAAAAAAGAATTATAATCAGGAATTGGTCGGGACGTGCAGACTGCGTTCCAAATTGATTTTAATAGGTTTTAGATGATGCGAAATAAACAAAAAAATAAATTCCAATTTATATTGATGCCGCTCAAAAAACTTGGCGAAAGTATCGTAAACAACAAGATTTTTTACGCGACTTGTGCGGTTAGTTTTGCGGTGCTGCTGATATCGACGTATTTTGCTTTTTTGAGCGACCAAAGTTTTTCGTCTACGAAGCTGGAGAGTTTTGCGGTCGGAAAGGTTGCAGAGCATGACGTTACCGCGAATCGCGATTTGAGTTACATTGACGAAAAGGCGACGGCGGCGAAAAAGCTGGAACGTCAGCGGGAGCTGACTGCGGTGTTTTTGAACGAAACCCAAATCACAAGCAGGGTTTTGGGCGAGGTTAATACTTTCACCGAAAATTTTTCAAACGTGGAGCAATATGCCAATGCAAACGCGTTCACTAGTGCAGTGATTGAAAAATTTCCGTCAAAATTTTCTGCTGCGGATTTTAGCGTTCTGGCTCCGCTTTTTGAAAAAGACTTGGACAAAAAGATGCAAATTATTTCGGGCATTGCAAAACAAGTTATGGATTTGGGAATTATCAAAATGCCTGATGTAGACCTTTCGGAATATAAGCAGGGTGAAATTGAGCTTACCACTAAAGTGGAAAATACTACGCAATACAGCACGATAAAAATTGACCGCTTTTTAACCATGGCACGTCTTCAAGACTATGTTGAAAATATTCTGCGTGGAATGAATAAGCAGGCATACACAAATGATGTGGTGCTTGTTTTGAAGCGTTTTGTAACGGAAAATATTATCTTCGATGAAAGTGCAACCGAAAGAAAGCTTAAAGCTGCGATGACTGAAGTGATGCCTGTTACAGTTGTAATACCGAGTGGCGAAACGATTATCAGGCAGGGCTTCATCGTAACCGAAGCCGAATACGTAAAGCTGCAACGTTTGAGCCAGCAAAGCTATTCGTTTGACCAGCGAGTGATTGTCGGCTGGAGCTCGTTTTTTATCATTGTATTTTTGTTGTCGATTTTTTTGTTTTCCGATAAAATTTTAGAAGCAAAGTTGCCACTCAAAAGTCGGTTGATTTTGCTAGTTAGCGTCGACCTCGTGTACCTCAGCGTTTTATGGATTTCCAACCTGAAAATCGTCTCATCCGATATTGAATTGATGATTGTGATGCCTGTAACTGTGTTCACGATGCTTATTGCAATATTGATTTCAAAAAAAGTTGCAGTTCTCCAAGCGGTGATTATGTCGCTGATGATTTTAATTCCGATTGATTTGAACTTCCCGATTGCAATGTACGTGTTGTTTTCAAGTCTTGCAGGTGTTGCGTTTATAAATATCAGCGACAAACGTATCGATTTGATAAAAACCGCTTTGGAACTAACCGTTATCAACCCGATTTTGGCTTTAAGCGTTATTATTCTTTTCGGTGAACAAGCCCCGATTTTTAAAATTATATTCGGTACGGCAGTCAACGGTTTTATGACTGGAATTTTTATTTTGGGCTTTTTGCCAATTTTGGAATCCGTTTTGAACATACCGACGAACTTCCGCTTGATGGAATTATCCGACCTCAACAGTAATGTTTTGAAGCGAATGTTGCTCACTGTGCCAGGAACTTATAACCACTCGATTTTAGTTGCAAGCCTCGCAGAAGCTGCGTGCCGTGCGATTGGTGCGAACCCGCTTTTGGCACGCGTCGGTGCGTATTATCACGATATAGGCAAAATGGAAAATCCAAGCTACTTTGTGGAAAACCAAACTGAGGGAAACAAACATGCCGAACTCAATCCGCGACTGTCCGCAACAATAATCCGCAGTCACACGAAACTCGGAATTGCACAGGGACGTGATTTGCACTTGCCAGAAGAGGTAATCGATTTTATCGCGACGCATCACGGAAATAGCTTGATTTCTTTCTTCTATTATAAGGCGTTGGAAACTGAGGGGCCGAATATTAGCAAGGCGGACTTTTCGTATCCGGGGCCGCGTCCGCATGGAAAAGAAGCCAGCGTCGTGATGTTGGCTGACGTTGTGGAGGCGGCGTGCCGTGCAAAAGTCGCAAAAGAAAAAGTGAGCGACCTGGAAGGCTTTTTCACAAAAACAATCGATATGTTAGTGAAGTCGAAAATCGAAGCCGACCAACTGAGCGACTCACTTTTGAGCTTGGGCGAAATAACAATCGTGAAAAAAACTTTCGTGGAAATTTTAACTGGGTATTATCACGCGAGGATTGACTATCCTTCTGACAAAAAAATTTCGGATAAGGAGAATGTTGAAAAAGCTTCGGGTGTGCCAAATGCTGAAAAGGAGGCTGTAAAGCCAAACGATGAAACCCAACGCGAGCAACAAAGCAAAAATGCTTCGGTGAAAAAATCCTCTGAAAAACCGAGTGAAAATACCGAGAAGAAAGATACGGTGGCAGCGAAAACCGTGAAAAAACAAACTGCAAAAAAGACAACAAAAAAAGAACAGTCCGAAAAAACGGAAACGTCGGACGAAAAGGTTAAAAAGGAAAAAAATGCCGAATAGTATTTACATTGATGTAACGGATGATGCTGAGCCACCGCAATGGTTCAGCCTCAAAGAAACTGAAGCGTTTCTAAACACGCTTTTGGATACTTGTCTGTATCGCAACTGGGAGCTTTCGGTTGTGTTTTGCTCGAACGCTTTTATTCAAAAGCTGAACAAGGAGTATCGGGGCTTGGACGAGCCGACAGATGTGCTTTCGTTTTCGCAAGCCGAGTCGGAAAACGGTGAGCCACTAAAACCAGCTTTTACAGAGCATAGCGAACTTGACTTTATTGACTGGGACGACTTTCCGCTTTTTACAGCAGGCGATATCGTTATCAGCTTTGAGGCTTTGCACAAAAACGCACAAGATTTTTCTGTGCCTGATGAACAAGAGCTGAAGCGGCTTTTGGTTCACGGCGTTTTGCATCTGGCGGGATACGACCATCAAACAAACGATCCAGCCGAACCGATGCTCATATTGCAGGAAAAAATTTTAGCTGAGGTGGAGCATGGGCGTGTTTGATTTTTTTAAGCAAAAGACGGAACTCGAAAAAGCTTTGGAAGGCGACATTCCCGACGAGCTGCGGAAGATGCTTGAAGGCGTTGTCAACTTATCGCAAACGACGGTTAAAGAAATTATCATACCGCGAACTGATGTCGATTTTCTGACAACCGAAGATACCGAAGCGGAGCTTTTGACCAAAATTCGTGAAAGCGGTCATTCTCGATTCCCAGTGTATGAAGGCTCAATCGACAATGTTATCGGCATTTTGTATGTCAAGGATATAATTAAACTTTACGCAAATAAAGAACCTCTTGATTTGAAAAAAATACTTCGCCGTGCGTTTTTTATTCCAGAGAGCAAACGCATTGACAGCTTGCTCTACGATTTCAAACGCAAGCACGTACATATTGCTATTGCCGTTGACGAGTACGGCGGCGTTTCGGGCATCGTCTGCATGGAAGACGTTATCGAAGAAATCGTCGGCGACATACGCGATGAATTTGACGAAGAACGTGATGACATTACAAAACTTGCGGACGGCGTGTGGCTTTGCGATGCACGAGTTGACTTGGACGATTTGCAGGAAACTCTCGACGTGGAATTTCCAACCGAAGAGTTCGATTCGCTGGGCGGTTTTGTATTTAGTCTTTTCGGAAAAATTCCTGTCATCTTTGAAAAAACATCATGGAAGAATTTAGATTTTATAATTCAAGAAATGGACGGACATCGCATCGAAATTATCAAAATTATAAAACGAGATAGCGGTTCGGACGATATTTCTGAGTAAACTTCTCCTCCACGGACGTATACCGCTTTTCGCGAAGCAATGCGGAAACCGCCCAAGCCGCGGTGTACGGAACTTTTTACGCCATGGCCCAATTCGGCATCCGTGACGCCAGTTATAAGCCCTGCGATGTTTGTATTAAAACTGTACATCTTGCATGGTTTTAATACAAACTCGAAAGTTACCATTATACTAGGATGTACAATGTTAAACGGTTGACAAAAAGTTGCATTAAATATATAGTTATCGATAAATTTATGTCTATTGGAGGACGTTTATGAAAAATAAATTTTGGCTGAGCTTGGTTTTTATGCTTGCCGGCTCGCTTGCTTTTGCGATGGGAAATTCTGAAGCAAAAACCAGTGGCAAGTTTGACGGGCAGACGTTGAATGTGGTTGCGACAAGTACGTACCGCGAATTGTTTGATGCGTTCAGCAAAAAAACTGGTGCAAAGGTCGAGCTTTTGTCGATGTCGAGCGGCGAGGTTTTGAGTCGCGTTCGTGCAGAAGGAAAATCTTCGGCGGATATTTGGTTTGGCGGTGGGCTTGATGCTTTCATGGCTGCGAAAACCGACGGGCTTTTGGAGAATTATATTTCACCGAATGCGAAAGATATTCCTGCTCAGTATAAAGATGCTGACGGAGCGTGGATTGCAAAAGGAATTACCGTTGTCGGATTTATCGGAAACAAAAGTCGCCTTGCAGAAAAAAATTTACCGATGCCGAAAACTTGGGCGGAAATTGCTGACCCGAAATATAAAGGCGAAGTGATTATGAGCGACCCTGCGATTTCAGGCACGTGCTACGGTTGCGTTAAAGGCTTGCTTGATTTGTACGGCGAGGAGAACGGCTGGGCTTATTGGAAAAAGCTTTGTGCAAACATTCCGTTTTTTGGCAAACGCGGAAAAGACCCGCAAGAAAAAACTTCGCAAGGCGAATTTGCTGTCGGAATTATTCCAGTTGATGGTAAGGCATTTAAGCTCGCAGAAGATAACGACTTGGTTGTTGTGTATCCTGCTGACGGTGTGCCTTGGGTTCCAGAAGGCACTGCGATTTTCCGCAATCCAGCAAATCTTGAACTTGCAAAGGCATTTATGGATTTTATGCTGACTACCGAAGCACAGGAAATGATTGCACGGCTCGACGGAAAAGATTCCGCACAAATTATCAAGCCGGGTATCAAGGGGCTGTCGCTTGGTTTACCGAAGGATAAACTCATCAAAGAAGATTTAAGCACATTCGGCTCGGAGCGTGCACGCATTCTCGAAAAGTTTAATTCACTGAAAAAGTAATTCGCAGTAGTTGCGATATTTTAGCTGCTCAAAACGAAATGCTTTGGGCAGCACTTTTTATAACTTAAAATCCTGCCATGACAAAACCGACACTGAATTCAATTTTTAATTTTTGCGTTACGTTAATTATTTTTATTATCGTATTTATTTTTATTCTTTTACCATTTGCTTTCGCATTAAAAGCAGCCTTTGTTGAAAACGGCTCGATAAATTTTTATTCGTTTTATGATGTGTGTAAAAATAATTTTGAGCTTTTGAAAAATTCGTTTGCAGTTGCAACGCTCACAACAACTTTAACAGCTGTTGCTTCTGTTTCAACTGCATTGTTTTTTTTCACTGCATCAAAAAAATTACAGGTGATTATTTTTGCGGTACTTTCCGTTTCAATGATTAGCCCGCCTTTTGTTACATCGCTAACGTACATAAATCTTTTCGGGCGACGCGGAATTATCAGTTATTATCTTTTGGGGATTTCGGCGAGTCCATACGGAATTGTCGGCATTGTGTTGATGCAATCGCTTGCAAATTTTTCTCTCGGTGCATTAATCTTAATCGGCTTTTTGAAAACAATGGATACATTTGAAATTGACACGGCACGAAACCTCGGAGCAAAAACTGGCAACTTGATTATCGATATCATTTTGCCGAAAATTTTTCCCGCCGTGAAAGCTTTAATGTTGTTGACATTTTTTAAAAGTTTAGCCGACTTCGGAACACCTGCAATTATCGGCGGAGCTTTTGACGTTATGGCAAGCGAAAGTTATTTTGCGTTAATTGCGTACGGCGATGTGCGTAAAGCGGCAATCCTGAATGTGATGATGTTGCTGCCCGCGTTGATTATTTTTTTATGCTATCAAAGCAGTTTCAAAAATTTGTCGGCAGTTGGGAAAGGACGTGCAAAGTCGGAGCTTAAATTAAAACGAAGTGGCATTTTGTATTATGTAATTGCTGCACTCGGTGCATTTTTTTTGCTGTGGATAAGCGTGCAGTATTTTTCGATTATCATTTCTGCATTTACGCGTATGCAAAAAGGAAAACTAGTTTTCACGTTTTTGAATTTTATCGATGCAAAAGATTTTATTTCTGGGAGCATTGTCCGAACTATTGTTTATAGTTTACTCGCAGCATTCGGAACAACCGTGCTCGGTTTTTTAATTGCATACTACGCACAAGTAAAAAAAAGCCGCCTGATGCAGGCGGCGAGTTTTGCAGCCGCATTGCCTTACATCATTCCAGGAACGTTTTTCGGCTTGGGCTATTTACTTTTTTTTAAGTCGCCGCCACTTATGCTAACAGGCACAGCTGCGATTGTTATTCTCAATATGCTTTTTAAGCAGTTGCCTTTTTCTGCAAACATTGCAACCGCAACAATGAGCGATATCAGCAAAGACGTACTAAACTCGGTGCGTGATTTGGGGGGCAACTCACTGAATGAATTTACCGATGCGGTTATCCCGTTGAGTGTACACGGAATCGCAGTTTCGTTTATGAACGGATTTAAAACAACGATGACAACAATCGGCTCAATTATTTTTTTAGTGCATCCAGGACAAAAGGTTTTAACCTTGGTCATGTTCGACGCAATTCAAAGCGGCAACTATAATGTCGGCTCAGTGATTGCACTTTTAATAATCGTAATCTGTTTGGCTGTAAACACATTGTACACTCTAGTGCTAAAAAAATAAATCTGCATTCTCTTTCAATATTATCTTCATTAACCGAAAGTGCAACTCACAGGAGAACTTAAAATCCGCTTGGCGGATTTTAAGTTCTCCATCATGTGCCAGTACATTTTAGGATTTCGATAAAAAAAGCTCAAAATTTAGATTTTTCTGACTTGACTATTTTTTTGTTACGTGCTAGGCTTAGCGGAAAAGCAAATATGAACGATAATCGGAAATTTTCGAAAAATTCGGACGGTTCACATGATTTTGGAGGCGAGTGTTCGGCAGATGATATGATTTTGCAGAATGCTGGTGAGGATTTCGGTTTTGATGACATAGAATCCGATGATGAGAAGTGTGAATTTGAAAATGCAATGGAGTTGGGAGAGTTGCCTGAGAAGGTATACTCGATTGTTTTGGATTACTGCCGTGAGTGTCATTATGCGGCAAGTGCCGATGAGGCGGTGTGTTTTAAGCGGGGAGATTTTGTCGTCGCAAAGACGCGTTACGGTGCAGACGTCGTTCGTATCGCTGGCGATTTTGTCCGCTGTCCTGAGCATATAAAGCACAAGGATTTGATTTGTATAAAGCGGCTGGCAACCGATTCGGAAGTGGCTCGTTTTTACGAAAACAAGGAGCGGGTTTGTGCCGCGAATAAAATTTTCAAGCAAAAGGTTCTCGACAACGATTTGAAAATGCATTTGATTGCGTCGCACTTTTTGTCTGCCGAGCCTAAAGTTGTGTTTTTTTTCACCGCCGAGAGTCGCATTGATTTTCGCAAGTTGGTAAAAGACCTCGTGGCGGTTTTTAAGCTTCGCGTGGAATTGAGGCAAATTGCCGTGCGTGATGAGTCTCGTATTATCGGCGGTTTGGGGCAATGCGGACGTGCGTTTTGCTGTTGCTACATGGGCGATAAAATGCCAACTGTTTCGACAAAAAAAGCTCGCGATCAAGGCGTTTCGCTTTTGACGCAAAAGTCGTCAGGACCTTGCGGGCGTTTGCTGTGCTGCTTGTCGTTTGAGCATGAGTGGTACGCGAAGGAGCGTCCGAAGTTTCCGCCGATTGGTTTCCGTTTTTGTATTGATGACAAGGATTTTGTTGTTACCGATATAAACATGGTGATGGGTTATGTGATTGCCTCCGATGTACAGTCTCGAAGCATAAAATTTCCAGTGCATCATTTTTATAACGAAAACGGAACATGGAAAATTGACGAAGCATTTCTTGCTGAATATCGTTAAGGTTGCGATTTTATAAAACCCTTGCAGTGCAACTTTTATGTTTGCAGTGTTGGTGCATTTTTACGCGAGCCGGCATGGTTTTGTGCCTGCGTCCAAAGTCTCGTAAAATTAAGTTGCTGCAACCGCTAACTCAATCCTATCGATGATGCTGTCCCAAGAATGCTTTTTTATTTCGGCAGCAACTGGCGAGTAAAAATCTTTTCCAGATTTGAGTCTTTCCATTTGGAGCATTATTTTTTTTGCAAGGGCTTCGACGAAGGCGGGCTTATCTTCCTCGTAGGCTTTGTCCACATCGTAGATGCGTGGAAGTTTTACAAACTCGATAATTCCGCTCCTCGTGATTTTTTCGCCGAGGAGGTTTATAAGTCCTTCGATTTCAGTCGTAACGGCAAATAGCCCACACGCCAAAGCTTCAACGGCGACAAGCCCCAAGGCTTCATAATACGAAGGCAAAATAAAAATATCGTTTTGTTTTAAAATTTTGCACATACAGATTTGCGACGAAGCATTTACTATTTTTAAGTTTTCGCTGTCGCCCGCATTTTTGAAAAGAATGCTTTTTTGCTCTTCACTTGCATTTCCAACCAAAGTCAATTCTGTATTTGGGTGTTTTTTCAAAATAAGCGGCAGTGTTTTTGCAAGCTCGAAAACGCCCTTTGAGTCGGATATTTTTCCAGCGTAACAAAGTTTGAACGTGCCGTCGAATACGTGCTTATCTTTGTCGCTAAAAATATCGGGGTTAAAGCCACCACCCGCCAGTTTAATTTTTTCAGGCGGTGCTGCGAAAACAGTTTGCACTTCGGCGATGTCTTTCGGGCTAACAGTAAAATACAAATCGAGCTTATCGAGGTTTTGTATGTAGTGCTCTTTTATCCAAGGATTTTTTTTAATTTGCCTGATGTCCGTGCCGTGACTTATCCCAATTATTTTTTTGTCGCCAAATATTTTTTTCACAAGCGAAGTTAAAATAAAAAGGTGATGGCTTATAACAACATCGGGATTAAATTCTTGCCGAGCAAGTCGAAGTTTTTTTTCAAAAGCCTCAAGCCACTTTTGATACATCCCATCGTCCATCTCAGAATAAACTGTCGAAGTGTAAGGCATAACATCGCTCATTCCTGCAATCGGGAAAGGTAGGTCCGCATCAAAAACTTTTTTTTCCGCAGGCTCATCAGTAACCGCGAATTTAATCGGATATTCCTTGACCGCTCCTTGCAAGGCTTCGGGCAAAGATTCATTAAAAGTTTTCTCGGCGAATGGAAGCTGTGTTCCGTAAAGCACCGCATTCTCGTGTCCTTTTTTTAGCATACCCTCGACAAGAGTGCTAAAATAAACTCCGCTTCCAGTTTTCATCGGTAATTGTGCAAGGCAGTGAAGTATTTTCAAATTAAACGCTCCTAAAATTAATCGATAAGTTTATATTATTTTTAATAAATTTACTAGCCAAATTCTCCAGACTACTTCGGTTCCACGATTTTCTCCACGCAACAAAATTTTCAAGTTATGCAAGAATGTCTAGCCGGGTTATCAAAAGTGCAACTCACAGGCAACCGTTAGGTTGCCATCATGTTCCAATACTTTTTAGCAATACGCTTGTTGCGGTTCAAAAATTGACGTCCGTGTCAATTTTTGAACTTCGAGTTTGTATTAAAAC
>CALAEM010000120.1 GCA_937890985.1 uncultured Treponema sp.
TAAAAGAGCAAAACTTACCCGAAGCTCAAGAAAAAGTTCTAATAAATTTATTCGCAACAGATACTGCTACCTATGTTCAAAAAGCGGATAAGAGAAAAGCGAAAAAGAAAGTGTTTATTAAAGCAACACATTTGCAAGAATTTAAAAACTTGTGGAACGCGATACATAAAAATGCTTTTTATGTTTTGGAGGATTTAAATGAAGAGCAAGAAGCACAACTGATACAGAATATTAAGAAAGAAATTGAAGGTTTAAATATTGAACAAATACTACTTCAGACGACAAGGGCAGAGCTTGATACAAATAATATTGGAGAGCAAGGTGCTATTAACGCAACACTTGTCGATACAGTTTCATATAAAAGCAAAGTGGATTATGTAGAGTTTGTTCGTGCAATAACAAGTAGCACGAATGCACCTATTTCGTTTGTTGTAAAAGTTTTTAATGTTTTAAATGGTGATTTCAAAAACAAAATGATTTGCAACAATCCCGAACAAACGTTGAGAGAAATTTCTGCAATAATTAAAAATAACTTAATAGAAACGATTAAAGCAAATATCACATACGATGGTATTAACGGGGAAGTCTTGCCGAATGTATTCAAAACAGAAAATGGAAAAAAATATTTTGATATAGGCAGTACAGGAAAGTTTCAAAAAGATATTACAAGTGACTTTTCTTTAAAAGAGAAATGGGTGTTTGAAGATGTAATAGAATACGATAGTGATTTTGAACTGGAGATTGTTGAGCAAGACCCTGATATTAAAGAGATTGAAATATTTGGTAAGCTGCCGCGATTAAAAATAAAAACGCCTTTAGGAGATTATAACCCTGACTTTTGCTATGCAATCAAAAGTGAAAAAGGGAAAAAGGTATTTCTTATTGTGGAAGCAAAAGGATATAACACATCAGCAGAGATACCGGTAAATGAAAAAGCTAAAATAGATTTCGCAAAAAAATACTTTGAAGCCTTAAATGAGTACTACAAAGATAAAGACATCAAAGTCTCATTTAAAGAACGGATAAACCGAACACAATTAGCGGCACTTATAACGGAGAACTAAAATGACTAAAGAAGACTTTATACAAGAAGGTTTTAATGTTGTCGAAACTGAAAACAACGAGAACAAATTATTGCATTTTCTAAAAGAGCATTATCCCAATGTTATAAAAGATGGAGAGATAAATCTTAATGAGCTTAAAGCTATTGCAGGTTTGCCGATTGACGAAAAGGTAAACGGTTACGGATTAAACTTTGTAGGCAGAAACTTTGCACGGGCAAAGTACGCACAAAAGACCGCAAAAGAATTAAAGCTCAATACAGATTTAAGCAAAAACATTGATACAACTAAAAACTTAGTTCTTAAAGGCGATAACCTAGATAGCCTAAAAATTCTTAAAAGCTATTACACGGGCAAGATAAAATGTATTTATATAGACCCGCCATATAATACTAAAAGCGATGAATTTATATACCCAGATAAATTTAACAAAGAAGAAACTGAAGTATTGGGCTTGGCAAATTTGAGCGATGACGACTTTGCCCGTATGGATTTTAGCTTCAAAACTAAAAAAAGCCATAACGGCTGGCTTTCGTTTATGTACCCTCGTTTATTGTTGGCGAGAGATTTATTAAGCGATGACGGTGTAATTTTTATAAGCATTGATGATAATGAGCAGGCGAATCTAAAACTCCTTTGCGATGATGTGTTTGGGGAAGAGAATTTTGTGGCTACATTCCCTTGGAGAAAAAGAACCGCAAAATCAGATGTACCCTTTGGAGTTTCACAAGATTATGAATGGATTATCTGTTATGCAAAAAGTAATTTGTTTAGTGCAAGTATTGAAGGAAAGGGGAGAAAATACTACGAAACAGAAGACTTTCCAAATCGACCATGGCGCATTCATGATATGACTACACATAGAACTGCGACGGAAAGACCAAATAGTTTTTTTACTATGATTAACCCCAAAACAGGAGAGGAATATCCTTCCGATGCAAATAAAACTTGGCGTATTACAAAAGACACGTTTTCCAAATATTTGGAAAATAATGAAATTATATTTCCAGGTGATTATGATTTCTTAAAAATATCTAAGCCTGTTGCAAGATATTTTAAAGATAAGGATATGGAAAAGGATGGAAAAGACTTTGGACGCGTTGCTTTAAGCACAAAACTTCCTGATGATATAGGGATGTCGCAAAATGGAACAAAGGAAGTAAAAAATATCTTTGATGACACTATCGTTTTTTCATTTCCAAAACCTTCCATATTGTTAAAGTATTTGTTTTCTAGTGCAACAAACGAAAACGACATCATCCTCGACTTCTTCGCCGGCTCTGGCACCACAGGACACGCCGTTATGCAGCTCAACGCGGAAGACGGCGGCAACCGCAAGTTTATCCTCTGTCAAATAGACGAACATATCAAAAAAGACAAACCTGCTTACAAGTTTTGCGTTGAGAACAAGCTACCGCCCGTTATTTCCAGCATTACTATAGAACGCTTAAAACGGGCAGGTGAAAAAATATCCAAAGAAATTGAAGCACAAAACGGTAAACCTGACTTATTTGAAAAAGATAAAAAACAAATGCCTGATATCGGTTTTAAGGTTTTTGACAGCGTCGAAGCTCCTAAATTAGAAATAGACGAGATAGGTCAGATTTCAATTCTTTTCAATGACAATGACGCATTAAGCCGTATTTACAATATGATTTTTACTGTCGGTTTAGACGAGCCTGCTCAAAAGCCTGAAGAGGTTATAAAAGACTGCATTTACAAAATCGGCAACAACTACTATATAACTAATTCTGAGAGAATAAGCAAGGATAACTTTGCTGACGCCATTAAAAACGGTAAAGTCTTTATTGACGGTTGGACGGCAAGTTTAAGCGGCACTCTACAAAACTATAAAGAAGACGTAAAGATTGTGTTCTGATGTAGTTGCTTGGACTAGCCACTATCGAGCTTTTTTTGAATTTTTACGTCACGAAAGGTTTAACGAAAAGCTTCACCGTTTTTAGGTCAAACCTAAATTGGCGATGCCTTCTTGAAAAGCGTAAAACGCATTTATTTTAAGCTTTTATGACAATAGTGAACCTCTAAAAACATCAGTTTTTAGAGGTGAGCTTTGCTCTAGTTTTACTTAGATTTATTTGTTATATTTGACGAAAAATGTACATGGAAGTACATTTTCCATACAAGCTCGGTGCTAAAAATGAGCATCGTCCACGATGATTATATCCACGCGGCGATTATACGCCCGACCTTCGGCGGTGTCGTTCGAAAATTTAGGCTGGGTGTCCGCATAGCCTGCAACGGAAAAGCGGTTTTCGTTTGCTCCAAAGTCGGTTAAACTGTGAAGAACGTTTATTGCACGGGCGGACGAAAGCTCCCAGTTACTTGCCCAAACACTGCCGTCAACTGGCAAAGAATCGGTATGCCCCTCGATGCGAAATTTTCGCCCACTAACTGCGTCCGACGACAAAAACTGTGCAATGTGCATAATTGTTTCACGCGTCTCTTCAATGTTCAGTTCGGCACTGCCTTCTTTGAAAAATGCATCAGACGCGAGAGAAATAACCACGCCGCGTTCATCGCTCGTTATTGTCAGCTTGTTGCTTTTGATTTCAGGCGTAAAAAGAGAGACAGCTTTTTTCAGTGCAGGTCCCATATTTTTGCCCCTGCTCATTGACGGCAATGAGTTTATCGTGTTGCCGAGATCGGATGCACGCCCTGTTGAAAGGTTGATGCCCCCACGAGTTGGATCTCCAGAGATTGAAGCCATCGCTTGCAGCTGAACTTCATCGACTTCGGTAGGATTAAATAACATAACAAAAAAACACAATGTTAGTGTTATCATATCAGAATAGGTTGTGAGCCAACCTTGTGTCGCAGGTTTTGCTTTTTTCTTTTCTCGTGCCATTTTTTAATCCTCACGCAATTACTTGCAAACTAATCTTTCAAGAACTCTGCTTCGATTGCTTCGGCATCTTTCGGTTCAAGATACGTCATTAACTTTTGAGTTAAAATACGCGGATGGTCGCCAGCCAAAATTCCCAAAACACCTTCGATAACCATCTCTTTCGCACGTACTTCGCAGTCGTTTTGATACTGGAGCTTAGTTGCCATCGGGATAAAAAGCCAGTTCGCCATAATTGAACCATAAAACGTCGTAACCAAAGCCGTAGCCATGTTCGGACCGAGAGCTGATTTATCTTCAAGGTTGAGCAACATACCAATCAAACCCATAACAGTTCCCAACATACCGAAACCAGGAGCCAAAGTCGCCCAAGCATTCAACACTGAAATCCAGACAACGTGACGCTCTTCCATCTGGGTCAACTCGTTTTCCATCAATGCACGAATTGCTTCCCCGTCGATACCGTCAATCGCGTTTTGCAAACCAGTTCGCATAAATCGGTCTTCAAAGTCGTCAATTTCCTCTTCCAAAGCGAGCAAGCCGTTTCGGCGACTTTTTTCGGACAGGGCAACCAACTTTTGCACCAATTCCTTTTCGCGATAATCGACTTTCTTAAAAACGCGTCCACACACCTTAAAAATGCCAGTTACGTATTGCAACGGATATGAAACATACAAACACATGTACGAACCGCCACCTGTGATAAACAATGACGCAACGTGGAACAAACCGCCGAGCGAACCGCCTGTATAACCGCCGAATGCAACTGCCGCAATACCACCAACAATACCTATAAATGACGCTATATCCATACCTTACCTCATTCCAAACGGCGGGCTATTCTTGATTTATTTTGTCATCTTTCGGAATAGCCGCTAAAATTTTACCGTATCAGTGATTATATCATTTTATGTAAATTTAATATAGTCAACTCTTTATACTTATCGGAAAAATGTAACAAAAAGTTTAGAATTTTAAAACGGTTTTAGCTACGAAGCTAAATTTGTTCAAAAGCGAACCGATTTTTGGGCTTTGTTATTTAAATATTGAAACAATTCGAGTTGGAACCATTGTTAACGCCAACAAAATCACCGCGATAATAAAAGTTATAAATCGCGTGTTTGTAAAATGGTAAAAACCTAAAACCAACGATAACGGAAAACACAAAACGAGCACAACTGCAACTGCTACGAAAAACGCTCCAAACTCAGGAAAAAATGCGAAAGAAAGAAAAATCTTTATCAAAAGCTCCGCCAAAAATACAGCCGTAAACATCAACAGCAACAAAATCTCAAGTTGAAAAAATTCTGGCTCGTTGCGGTGTGTAAAAAGTGCAACCACAAAGATAACCGTGAACACGCCCAAAAGCATAGCAGGCACGTTCGCAAAAGTTTCTTCAGAAAGCGAAAAAGCAAAAAGCACAAAAAGCGGAATCGAAACCACAACCGGCACAAAAAAATACTGCAAATAAATCCGCAAAGTTTCTTTCACAACGGAAGCGGAGCCAGCCAATCCCTCGAACGAAATCCAAGTCATTATAATGGAGGAAACAACCCCAAGAAAAGTCCCAATCAAGAAAGCCGCAAAGCCGTAAGCTCGTTCTTCTTTGCTAACGAGATAATACAACACACCTGCCAAAAAAGTACAACATACCAAAATCATCGGCTTCAGCTCATACCTTCAAAAAAAAGTAAAGGCGCCAATCAGAATCGAACTGATGCATAAAAGTTTTGCAGACTTCTCCCTTACCACTTGGGTATGGCGCCAGGTTCTCTCATTATACGCAAAATCATTCTTTTTGTCAAGCCTTATTTGCGTAATTTTCCAAAGAAGTAAAGCGTTCCGCAAAATATTTCCCGATTACCCAAACATCGCACCTTTCCAACTATCGCTTGTCTCCATTCACCAAATGTTCAGCACACGGGACGGTTCAAAAATTGACGTCCGTGTCAATTTTTGAACCGTCCTGTGGATAAGCTCAGCCGTTTACAAACGCCATAATTTTTAGCAAAGCTTGATTTCTGTGATAATTTGCACTTGAATTTTAAGGTTTTTTTGTTAAAATTTTACTTTGTATGTCTGACTTGTTTATAAGCGAGCTTTTGATTTTATTTTTTTTGCTGATTGCGTTATTGCGTCCTTTTTCAAAGTTTTTGAAGGCTGTGCCGTCTGTTGTGATTTTCCCGATTATATCGATGATACTTTCAATGTTGGTGATTGCAGGGCAGGGAATTTATCTTTCGCTTGTTTTGATTGCAGTTTTCGCGTTAATGGTCTTTATTTTTACGCTTCCGAAATTTTTTGCTTTTATAAATGGTTTGATGATGGATATGTATTCCGTTGCGGAACTTGTTATTCATGCGTTTTGGTTGATTGTGCTTTGCCTATTGGTTTTTGTGGTTTGGAATTTTGCTCCTGTGAGCGTTCTCGGCGTTTCAGGAAAAGTTGTTCGGCAGGAAATTATGCTTGATGGTTTTCCGCAAAGGAGCTTCGGTGAAGTTTTGCTGATGTATGATGCTAAAACTAATCAACCGATAAGCCATGAGAATGCAAAAACAACCGTTGTGGTTTTGCCAAATGTAAAAAAAGCTTTTTATGAAACGGATACCATTATACGCTCGTTTTTGAATAGCGGCTACAAGGTTGTGTGTATTGAAACGTTTCGTCCGACACTGCCGATTATACCGAAAAATTTTTACAACTTTTCAGCGGCGTTAAAGCGGCTCGCAGACAAGTGGTTTTCTTCAGGTGAAAAGCGGAATGCTGGCGAGCTTCCTACCGAAGAAGCACGATTTAAGGCGGTGCTTTCTCGCATTATTGAAAAGCACGGAGGAGAAGCCGTTTTTGTTTTTTCAAGCGGAAGATACACTTCCAATTTTCTAAAAAACTTTGACACAGATTTTGCAGAAAAAGTAAATGGAGCTTTTGTTATATGTGAGGAAAATTCCATCCCTCAACTACCGCACAGTTTTGTCGGAAAAGCAACCGCTCAAATTAGTTTTGCAGGTGCAGCACGAGATGCGAAGTTCTTTTTTTATGCAGTGCCAGAAAGTTATTTGTCGGAGCTTTCGGAACTTCGTGGTGATGACGTGCTTTTGGCGGCATTGTTGGGTGGCAATGCGGATATTGCACGAGCCTCACGGATTGAGATGGCTTCGGTGTTTGAAAAATGGCTCGCGGTAAAAAGCCTTGTGGATTGAGGCTTGACGTGAAATCGCTTCATATAAGCAGTAACTTATTCGCGATAAAATTGTTCTCCTTACTGCTGATATATTCTTCATTGTGCGGTTTGAGATGCTTGCACAATTTCCAATTACAGGAGTTTTTATGTTAAAGAAATTGGGTTCATTGCTTTTGAGTTTTATTGTTGTTTCTGCGGTGTTTGCTCAAAGCGATGACTGGTATAAAGGTAAAAATATAAGAAAAATCCAATTTAACGGTTTAAAAACAATTTCGCCGACGACGATGGCGGTGATTTTTGATAAGTACAAAGGTACTCCGCTTTCTGACAGCACCTATTTGGAAATTTTGCAACGGTTATATGATTTGGAGTATTTCAGCAAAATCGAAACGAAACTGTTTCCATCCGATGACACTTATCGCGAAGTGAATTTGGTATTTGACGTTACTGAGTTGCCCTATGTTGCTGGATATAAGTTTAACGGAAATAGACGTGTGAGCGGTGCCGACATTTTGAAAGTGATACTTTTGAAAAAAGGCGATATTTTCAACGAGGCAAAAGCAAATGCGGACAAGGGAAACGTTGCGGCTTTTTTTATTAGTCGCGGGTTTGCAACAAGCTCCGTCGAGATGGCATACACTGAAAATAAAGCCGACAATACGGTTACGATTGAGTACACAATCGTTGAAGGTAAGCAAACGGTTATCAGTCAATGTAACTTTGAAGGAGTAACTGTTTTCACGGATCGTAAGTTAAAGAAAACGCTTGCTTCAAAAGAAAAGTCGCTTTTAAATCAAGGGGCTTACCAGCTTGCAAATATTCAGCAGGACAAACTAAATATCCAAACGCTTTACGGTGAAAAAGGCTATATTAATGCGAAAGTCGAGACGGTTAAAGAGGAGCGTGATGAAACGTCAGACCCAGAGCGGAACCTCATTACATTGACATATGTGATAAACGAAGGACAGCAGTTTTTATATGGTGGTGTTGAGTTTGCTGGCAATAAAATTTTTGCCACAAGCGAATTGAGTAGCTATTTTTCGTATAAGCAAGGCGACGTTTTGAATATGACAAAACTGAACACGAGCTTGTCTAAAGTCGCCGACCTATATTATGCTAACGGTTACATGACAACCTATATTCATCCGTCCACTGCAATTGACCCTGTCACAAAGGAAGTAAAATTTACCGTTGCAATTCAGGAAGGCGAACGCAGTCATATCGAGAATATTATTATTCGGGGCAACAAAAAAACGCGAGAAGACGTTATTCGTCGTGAGCTGATGTTTTCGGAAGGCGACGTTTTTTCAAAGTCGAAAATTGAAACGAGTTTGCGCAACTTGTACAGTTTACAATACTTTTCGTCTATCATACCTGAGCCACAGCCTGGCTCGGAAGCAAATCTTGTGGACTTGATCATCACCGTCGAAGAGCAACAAACTACGAATATTGGTTTCGGTATCGGTTTTTCTGGTTCATCTGACCCGAATGCGTTTCCGCTTTCTGCGTATGTTAACTGGAGCGAAAAAAACTTTTTGGGACGTGGTTCTGGATTTGATGTAAACTTGAATGCAGGCCCCGATGAGCAAAGCTTAAAAGCCGACTATACTGAAAACTGGTTTTTAGGCACGCCTATCAGCGTCGGGTTTAGGGCTGGCGTTACACACAGTAAGCTTTCATCGCCGCAAGATGCGTTGTACCCGTTTAACGTTCCCGACCCTTTTATGTCGGAAAGCGAGTTTAACAATGGCGACCCGAAACTACGAAACGCATATGCGATGCGGTATGACCGCTGGGAACTTTCGTTCGGTATAAACTCTGGATATCTTTGGTCGTTGCCTTTGGCGAGGGTGCGACTCGCTGGAGGATTGAATTTTGGCTTGGTAAAAAATATTTATGACAAGCAGCGTTTCCGTCCATTTGACAAACGAACACGGAATGAAGAGCGAAAATGGAGCTTTAGTAATAGCTTTTCGTTGCAACTCTCGTTTGATGACCGCGATAATGTGTACGATCCGTCGAAAGGCTGGTTATTGAGCCAAAACTTTACGTTTTTTGGAATTGTGCCAAAGGTTGAAAACGAATACTTTTTCCGCTCGACGACAAAAGGTGAGCTTTATTTTACGCTGCTGAATTATCCAGTCAGCGATTACTGGAGCTTAAAGTTTATTCTCGGCTTTTATTCGGGCTTGACGATGCAAGTGCCGCTGCAAAGCGACCCCATCAGTTTTGCCAGCAAGTTGGCGATTGACGGTATGTTCGTCGGACGCGGCTGGTCATCACTTGGTACTGATGGGCTTGGCGACGTGCTTTTGAACCATTGGGTTGAGTTTAGAATGCCACTTGCACCAGGAATTTTGGCGTTTGACTTTTTCTTTGAAGCGGCAGCAGTAAAACCGACAATCAAGGATTTGGGCAGGTTGACAATAAATGACTACTATTTCAGTTTTGGTCCAGGATTGCGATTTTTGCTGCCGCAATTTCCGCTGCGTTTAATGCTCGCGAACACGTTCCGCTCGAATAATGGTAGACCGTATTGGGGCAATGGTCGAGGTGCGGATTGGCGATTTGTTTTATCGTTTAACATGCCGAACAATTAAACGTAACTTTTTCAAAAATAGATGATTTAACTTTTGACCGAGGTAAGGGAATTTTATGAAAAAATTTGTATGTATTTTTGTACTGTCACTGGTTCCGATTTTTGCGATGGCACAGGAAATCACGAAAGTTGCCGTTATCGATTTGGAAAAAATTTATTCAACGTTTAGAACCGACTCACAGGCGGCGCGTGATTACGAGCAGAAAAAAACTAAGTATCAGGCAGAGATGCAAAAACTGCAAGATGAAATTTTGGTGCTGAAAAATAAAAAAATCGAAGCACAGCAGAAAAACGTTGATTCTGCAACATTGCAAAAGTATGATTCAATTATTCTTTCAAAAACAAAATTCTTGGAAGAATATACCAAAACTAAAAACGATGAGCTCAAATCGATTCGGCAGAGGCTTTTGACAAACGATAAACTGTATTCATCTATCTTTAATGCTACCAAAAAAGTTGCTGAGCGTGAGGGGTACACGATTGTGTTTAATGTGCAGGAAAAAAGTTCTGCAATTATTTGGTACAGCCAAACCATTGATATAACCGATATGGTGATTAGCGAACTTCAATAGTTATGACAAAAACTACTCCGATGATGGAGCAGTACAACAGCATCAAAGCACAGTATTCCGATGCTGTGCTTTTTTTTCGATTGGGCGATTTTTATGAAATGTTCAACGGCGATGCGTTGGAAATAAGCCGGCTCCTAAATTTAACGCTCACAAAACGCGGAGACGCTCCAATGTGTGGCGTACCGTATCATGCCGCGAAGATATACATAGCACGTTTGCTCAAACTTGGAAAAAAAATTGCTATTTGTGAGCAGCTCCACGACCCGATTCCAGGACAGCTTGTGGAGCGCAAGGTAGTTGAAGTTATAACGCCTGGGACTGCCGTTGAAGACTCGCTTTTGGACGACGGCAAAAACAACTACCTTGCAGCGGTATATTGCTCTGCACAAAAAGTTGCGGGTGAGCTGGGAAACTACTGGTGCGGCTTTGCGTATATCGATGTCAGCACTGGAGATTTTTTTGCAACGCATTTCAAAAAAAGTGATTTTCTAAACCGCATAAAAAAAGAAATCGACACAATCAATCCGAACGAAATTTTAATTCAACAGTCGCTACTCGCCGAAATAAAAGGGCTTTCAGAGTTTTTAGCCGAAAAGTCCACTATGTTGGTGAATTACGTTCCAGACTGGAGTTTTGCCAGTGAAACGGCAGAAAAAAAACTGCTTATGCATTTTGGTTTGCAAAGCTTAAAAGCATTCGGCTTGGAAAGTGGAGCCGTTGAAATTCCCGTTGCGAGTTTGATTTTGGATTATTTGCGGGAAACTGCTGGTAGCTTGCTAGCCCACATCGTTTCGTTGAAGCGGTATACCGACTCGGATTTTTTGCTGCTCGATGAGTCTAGCCGTAAAAATTTAGAGTTGGTGACGAATCTGCGGGACGCAACGGCGACATATACGCTTTTTGAGGTTTTGAACCAAACGAGAACGGCTCCTGGGACGCGACTTTTGCAGGAGATAATCGTCCGTCCGCTTTGCAAGCGCGACACGATTCTGGCACGGCAGGCGAAAGTTGCCGAGTTATACAAAAACGAAAAGTTGCTTGCGTCGGTGCGGAAGGAGCTTTCGACGGTTTTGGATATTCAGCGGCTTGTTGGACGCGTTTCGATGGGGAAGGCAAACGGCAAAGATATGCTTTCGCTGAAACAAAGCCTTGCACAAATTGCTCGCCTCGTTGAAATTTCAAATGCGACGAACTCGTTTTTTTTGAGGCTGAGTGGAACAGAATGCGACTTGTTGCAAAATATTCTCGCCTTACTGAATGATTCAATCAATGAAGAATGTTCAGTCTTTTTGAACGATGGCAAATTGATTAAAAAAGGTTGGTCGCCTGAATTGGACGATTTAAAAAACGTCCACGATAATGTGCAGCAAATTTTGAGCGATTATCTTTTGGAGGAGCAAACGAAAACTGGTTTGCAAAAATTGCGCATAAAGTATAATCGACTGAACGGATACTTTTTGGAAATTACAAAATTTAATTTGTCTGCGATACCAGAACACTTTATCTTTTTGAAAGATTTAAAAAATGCAAAAACTTTCACCACAGAAAAGCTGAGCGAAATTCAACAACGGATTGAAAATGCAGAAACGGAAATTATCGAAATGGAAAAAAAGCTTTTCGAGAAAATTGTTGCGGAAGTTACTGCACACGTCAAGTTTTTGCTTGATACGGCTGAGCAGGTTGCAAGGTTGGATGTGTTGCAAAGTTTGGCACAGGCAGCGGTGCTGAATTGTTGGGTGCAACCAGAGATTCTTGAGGACGGCGAATTGAATATTATCGATGGGTGGCATCCAGTTGTCGAATACCATTTGCCACAGGGTGAATTTATCCCGAATGATTTGTTCCTCGGCATACCCGCTGGCACTGGTGAAACCGATGCCGCAGTTGGAGCCGCAAATGATAATCGTGCGACATTCGCACTAATTACTGGCCCGAATATGGCAGGGAAAAGTACTTTCTTGCGGCAAAATGCGTTAATCGTTTTGTTGGCACAGTTGGGGAGTTTTGTTCCTGCCCGTTCCGCAAAAATAAGCGTGTGCGATAAAATATTTTGCAGGGTTGGTGCAAGCGACAATCTCGCCCGCGGTGAGTCAACCTTTTTGGTTGAAATGACTGAAACTGCGTTTATTTTACAAAATGCAACCGAACAAAGTTTGGTTATCATGGATGAAGTCGGACGCGGAACGTCAACTGAAGACGGACTTGCGATTGCTCAAGCGGTGAGCGAATATTTGCTGAACAACATAAAAGCTAAAACGATTTTCGCAACGCACTACCATGAGTTGACTGCCCTTGAACATCCTGCATTGACGCATTTGAAGTTAGATGTTGCAAACGAAAAAGATAAAATTGTTTTTTTGAAAAAAGTCGTGCCAGGCATTTCGGAAAATTCTTACGGTATTCATGTGGCAAATATTGCAGGGCTGCCTGCTTCGGTGATTTTACGTGCACAAAAAATACTCGAAGCGATTTCAACAGAGCGAAGCGGCAAAGGCGGAAAAGTTGTCCCTGCCACAACCAAAGCTACGGTTGAGCAAAAGACAGCTTGCCTTTTTTCGTCTGAAGAGCTTGTGCTGCACGAAATAAAAAGCCTCGACCTCAATAATATGACACCGCTTGAAGCGATGCATTTGTTGGAGCTTTGGAAACGTGAGCTAAAGGGAACGTAATATCGAACACGCTTTCGGCTAAAGAATTCGCAAGACGGCTATTGAACCGAAGCTGTCGGAGATACGTTTAAGTTCGGACAATTCAAGGCTGGATAGGGTTTTCTGGAAAATGTGTGAATAAATTGAATAGGTAGCTTTTATGGAGCGTCTTTGACGATAGCCGTAAAATCAGACCAGTCTTCGACTTTGAATGCACGAATGTCCCTTACCGATTTCTTAAACCATTCAATATGCGATAAATGATTGATTGCCTTGTAGACTGTTGCTAAACTGTCTTTCGAATCTTTTGCGATATAAAGACTACCTTGCGTCCAGTCAAAGCCTAATGCATCCATCTCCTGCCGAATTTCATCATAGGCGGCATTATATGGGTCACCATAGTATTTTTTGAGTTCATCAATTCTCATATCGAAAGCTATAGCATACATAATCATATTATCATTAAATTTTATTTTTTTATCAAGAGGCAAAACCATTATAAAACGTTGAAGTAAAGTCAGTGCTGCAATATTTAAAGCTGTCGGAGATACGTTTAAGTTCGGGCAATTCAAGGCTGGATAAGGTTTTTAAGCGATGGGAGAAATCGTATTGAGCTTTTTCGGGGTGCAGCAAAAAGAGAGGAGTGGGCTTTTGCGGATGCGGTCTTGGCTCTGGAACATGATGGCAACCGAAGGTTGACCGTGGGTTGCACTTTCGGTTAATGAAATTGTACCTTTATTTCTCACATTTGTGATTAATTTTGCTTGATTTAAAATAAAAAACGATTATAATTTGCCGCTGAGATTCCGCTCTTCTTTGGAACGGAGTTTAATGGGAGAGAGTATGGACTCGAAATTTTTTACGGTTTTGGGATGGGTTGCAAGTGCCACGGCAATTGCGATGTATGTTTCGTATATTCCGCAAATAGGAAACAATTTAAGCGGAGCGAAGGGCAGCTGGCTTCAACCGCTGGTTGCTGCGATTAACTGCACGCTTTGGGTTGCGTACGGGCTGATGAAAAAGCCAAAGCGGGATTTTCCGATTGTGGCTGCTAACTTACCAGGCGTGGTTTTTGGTTTGATTACGTTTATCACTGCACTGTAATTCCAGTCTTGCCTGCAAATCTTAAACATCAGAATTTGCATCTTGATTTCGTTGCCTTTTTAAGTGGCTCAAAAATTGGCGGGTTTTTCGAAAATGTGATTTTTGAAAGACTCGAAAGTCAATTTGCACTCATTCAGAATGCGGATAGTGTAAAGTGACCGAATTCTTGAACCGCATCCGTGCTGGAAATAAATTGCGTCCAAGGATGGACGCGACACATAAGCCCCACGACGTTTGCGTTAGCAAACTCGAAGTTCAAGAATGTGCAAGGACGCACATTCTTGAACCGCATCCGTGCCAATTTCTGAACCGCTTTTTGCAACCAACTCCGAAAACTTCTGTCCAATATTTTATGAGTGCAAAAAAGACAACTTGTGATAGTATGAGCAACGATATAACAAAGGAAGAAAAACAGCGTTATTCAATCGGGGAAGAAATCGCCAACTCGGTAACGCATGGCGTTGGGGCAGGACTTGCAATTGAGGCACTGGTTTTGCTGACCGTGCGGGCGGCATCACGACCAGACGTTTCTGTTACTTCGTATGTAATCTTTGGCGTGTCGCTGATTGTGCTTTATCTGGCATCGACTTTGTATCACGCATTGCCAGCAGGAGCAAAAAACGTTTTCGGTATTTTTGACCACGCTTCGATTTTTATCTTGATTGCGGGGACGTACACGCCGTACTGTTTGAGCATCTTGAAAGGAGCACTGGGCTGGACAATTTTTGGTATTATCTGGGGGCTAGCTGTTTTGGGCGTGATTCTTTACGCAGTTTTTGGGCGAAAAGCTCGTGCCGTTACCACTGCAATGTACATTATCATGGGTTGGCTCATCATTTTTGCAACAGGTAAAATCAAAAGCATGATGCCCACGCTGTCTTTCACGCTTTTACTTTGCGGAGGGATAGCTTACACGATAGGCTGCATTTTTTACGCAATGAAAAAAAACAAGTGGATGCACAGTATATGGCACCTCTTTGTTCTTGGCGGAAGCGTTCTGCACTTTTTTTCGATTTATTTATATTGAGAGACTTAATCTTTTGGGTATTTGGGCGTTAAGCTGAGAATAACGTGAAAAATTTTATCAAAAATTTTTCACGAAACGATTGCTCTCAAAGCGTAAAAGGCTCATCGCTTCGTAAAAGCCGTGTGCCTGCCAAAAGGCACACGAGGAGTATTTAGCTTAGCTTTTCGGTGAAAATGCAAGATATTGAAAAAAGTTGTGATTTTGGGTATATTGTTTCGCTATGTTAAAAGAAAAATTGGAGCATTTGAAGTCTAAGTTTATCGAAGTTGAAAAAACAGTTGCGGATCCTGCGTTGGTGAAGGATGTGAAGCGTTATAAAGATGTGATGCGTGAGCACGCTTACCTTTCGGATTTGATGGCTGAATATGATAATTATCTTGCTTGCGAAAATCAGATTGCGGACGCGAAGGCTTTAATTCACGATGAAGCTGATGTGGAAATGCGCGAGATGGCAAAGGCTGAGTTGCACGAGTTGGAAGCTGCATTGGATGCAAGCGAAAATAAGTTGAAGCTTTTGCTGATTCCGCCTGACCCGCTGGAAGAAAAAAATATAATTATGGAAATTCGTGGCGGTACGGGTGGCGAGGAAGCGGCTCTGTTTGCTGCCGACTTGTACAAAATGTACACGCATTATGCGGAAACGAAAGGTTGGAAATGCGAGGTGATGTCGCTCAACGAAACGGAGCTTGGCGGTTTCAAGGAAATTATTTTTTCGATTTCTGGCAAATATGTGTACGGGAGCTTGCGATATGAGTCGGGGGCTCACCGCGTTCAGCGAGTTCCAGAAACTGAAACTTCGGGGCGGATTCACACAAGTGCGGTAACTGTCGCTGTGCTGCCAGAAGCGGAAGAAACAGAGATTGATATACGGCAAGAAGACTTGCGAATTGACGTTATGCGTGCAGGCGGTCCTGGCGGGCAGTGTGTTAACACGACAGACTCGGCTGTGCGAATCACGCATATTCCTACGGGGATTGTGGTTATTCAGCAAGACGAAAAGAGCCAAATCAAAAACAAGGCAAAGGCAATGCGCGTGCTGCGAAGTCGCCTGTACGATTTGGAAGAAAGCAAAAAACAAGCCGAGCGTTCGGCAAACAGAAAAAGCCAAGTTGGAACGGGCGACCGCTCGGAGCGTATACGCACATATAATTATCCGCAAAACCGAGTAACCGACCATCGCATTAACTTAACTTTGTATCATCTCGACACGATTATGCAGGGCGACTTGACGGAATTGATTGATAACTTGTGCGTTGCCGCTCGTGAAAAAATGCTGATGGAGCAGGCTCTGTAATTTTGGAATTACATAACCGCCTCTATTTATGCAGAGGCGGTTTTTATATTTATCACTAACGATATTCTTTTCAGTATTATTCGAGCGGGGCGAAATAATGTATTTCGTCTCTGCCTGAGCGTGTCATCAAGCGGACTTCAACCTCAACTGGCAAAAAATCACGCCCGAAGTTCGAAAAAAGCTCCGAGTCAAAGCTCATCCGATATAAACCGCTTGAAGCGGCTTGAATCTTGGCGATGATTGGAGCAAGCCCCGCACTTTCATAAACGTAGTTAATCGAGCCACCAGTTTTATAAACCAAGTATTGAACTTCGGCAGGAACGGCAGTTCGTCGCAAGTTGACGGTATAAAATCGCACGCCGTTATTACTCATAAACGCTGCCAAGTCATTTAAGCCGTAGCTTAAAAAGCTAGACGCAAGATTGCCACCAGACGAAAGATAAATGACGGCACGCTTTGGACCTGCCCCGATTAAATCATTTGTTGCGAGACGTACCGCCTTGTCCAGCTTCCAAGCGGGACTGACCGTGCTTTTGAAAGATACGCCTTTTTTGGTTATTGTTTCAAAGTTGGGATTTTCCGCAGCCGAAACGACTTTCACCCGTCCTTTGTCGCCTACAGCCTTGACGATTTCCGCAATCGCTTGCTGTATAGTCTCGTCGTCTGCCGCACCTTCCATTGAGCGTTCCGCGATAATCGTAATATCGCAATCGGTATTAAAATAGCCAGCCGCATCAAAGCTAAAATTCTTCACAGGCACGTTTTTTTCGGTAACAAAAAAGTTCTCATTCGTTAAACCGACAACTGGTTGTCCGTTTCTGTTTTCAACAAGCACGTCAAGCACAACATGAGGATATTTTTCCGAGATAACTTTTTGCACGCTCACAAAAAGGCCTCCAGCCAACTCTTTAATTGTCGATGCAACTTTCACTTCCTGATTTTTATAATCTATTAACAGAAGGTTAGAATTTACATCAGGTGCAACAGCCAAAAGCCGTGCAGGTGCGTTCCCGACATTGACCAACTCGGAAAGTGTCGCCGTTGCCGCATCCAAACGGTAAGCCGTTTTTCTGTCTAAAACCAAAAGCGAGTCTTTCCACGCAAGTATGGAATTTGCACCAGCAAGACTGCCCTTTGGAAGTAACTCGCCGAGAAAGTTTCCTGCCGTGTCAAACTTAAAAACGCACCCATAATAACTGTCGCTCACATAAACAAGGTCATTTAATATTGCAATACCAGACGGTGCAATAAAACCGCCAAATGTAGCGGAGCGTTCACCAAAGTTAAAGAGGAATTTTCCGTCGGGCGAAAATACCGCAACACGGGCAGAACCGAAATCTGTAACGTAAATGTTTTCGTATCCATCCAAGGCTATGTGTTGAGGCCCGACAAACTGCCCGTCACCAATACCCTTGCTGCCAAATGAGGCGATAAACTTTCCGCCTGCATCCAAAAAAGAAATCTTATCACCAGCAAATTCGCTGACAATCAATGTGCCATCGGCTTTTTTTGCGATACCGAACGGACGCGAAAACCCTTGCACGGGGCCAAAGCTCCGCTCGATAATAATCCCGTTTGTGTCGAAATGCACCAATTCATTCGAGCCGTATGCAACAAGCCAAAAGCTACCATCATCCAACGCAAGCACCGAAGTCGGTTTCACAAAAAACGTATGCTCATGGTCTCGAGATTTAAGGGCAACCTGCTCTGCGTACTTAAAGTCGGTTACGGTTTCTCTTTCGGGAGTGCGTCTTTCTTCGATCGTTTCAATGCGTGTTCGAAGCAACGAGCCGCCATAATTTTGCGAGTAAGCACGCTTCCATTGCTCCAAGGCTTCCGCTTCCAGTCCCGAATGAAAATACGCTTTTCCAAGCCAATCCATAATTACTGGCTCGTTAGGCAAATAAGCGAGAGCTCTTTCAAAAATCATAATTGCTTCGTTGAATTGTCCCCGATAGTATGACTGAACTCCGCGTCGGAATTCATCACTTGCAATTGTAGAATTACTGTTCGACGCAGCTGGAGCAAGTGAATTCTGTGCCAAAAGCTCACTTTGTAAAAACAAAACGCAAAAAAAGAATACTGTCAATTTAAAAAGTTTTTTTTGTAAAGAGTGTGTCATTTTCTTATCCTAATACGGTATTTTCCGCTTGTCAGTAAAATTTTATACCTCGAAAATTTCGGCATAATGTTTTTGCACAAGCTCGCTTTCTGGAAGCATTTTTTTAACACGGTCGATTAGTTTTTTCGCTTCATTCGGAAACTTTAACTTGTGATACACCCAAGCAAGCGAGTCCATGTACGGAGCATAATCCGGTGTTGCATCGCAAGCTTGTCTGCACAAGCTCAAAGCTCGCGAAAGGTCTTTTCCAGTTTCAGCCAAAATGTAGCCTAACCCGTTCATCGCCGTAACATTGCCAGAGTCAGCCTTCAAAACTTTTTCGTAATACTCGATTGCCTTTTCCGCATCACCTTTTTCAAAAGCTATAAACCCGAGAGAATTAAAAAGCTCGGAACGGTCAACTTCCGCTGCTGCATTTTCCAAATACTTCAACTCAATTTCAGCAAGCTTAACTCTCCCAGTCTTGGTATATGCAATCGCCAGCAAAAGCCTGCACCTATCGATTTTTTTTGCATCTTGCGATGCGGTTACTACCTGCTCAAGAGCGTCAACTGCCGGCTCATATTTTTCCAGCTTCATATAACAAAGCCCCAAATAATACGCAAGCTCGGCAGTTTCTTCACGGTTGCCAGCTTCCTGCATCAAAAAAAAACTCAACGCAGCGGCGAATTCTTTTTTTTCGTACAGTGCAACGCCTTCGGTAATATCAAAATCTTTCACAAAAGGATTATAAAATAAAAATAAAAAACTTTCAATACAGTGTGTCCGATTGCCAAGAAAATCAATCTTACTAAAGACGCTCAAACTTTTAATGTGTCGTTGCCACCATTCACCGAATGTTCAGCACACAGGACGGTTCAAGAATGTGCGTCCTTGCACATTCTTGAACTTCGAGTTTTTCAGTCGAAAAACTCGATAGTGTTTTTGTACACCGCCATCCTTGGCGGGGATGTCGCTGCTTGCCGTCCATCATTTACCAAAAGTTTAATCCGCTCGGCTAAGGGCATTTACTTTTTGGGAGCGTAATTCATCTAACGCGTATTGGTCAAAAAGCTTAAAATAAATGCCTTTCCGCTTTTTGAGAAGGCTCCTCCATTTCAAGTTTGAACAATTAACTTTTAAGCCGTCGATAAAACTTTTGCGACATAAAAAGCAAAAAAGCATTTGCAAATTGGAGCAAAAAAAAATTTTCGAAGTATTATTATAGTGAGAGAGTTGATATGGGAAGTTTGGATGTTTACAGTTTTGCGTCTTTTGGTTACGAAGGATGCGTTGTCAAAATTGAAGCGGATTTAAAAAATGGTTTACCGATTACAGATATAGTCGGACTTCCAGGAAATGCTGTGCGTGAAGCACGCGACAGAATACGCGTGGCGATTAAAAATTCTGGATTTGAATATCCGCTTTCGCGCATTCTGATAAACTTATGTCCAGCAGGCGAAAAGAAAGACGGATGTGGTTTTGATTTACCGATAGCTCTTTCCGTTTTGTGTGCCAATGAAAAATTGGCGGCTGAACCTTCGGTGTCGTGTCTTGTCATCGGTGAGCTGGAGCTTTCGGGCAAAGTACGAAAAGTGAGCGGCGTACTTGCGGCGGTTGCTGCTGGTTTAAAAATCGGAATACGCAACTTTATTGTTCCCACCGAAAATAAAGCCGAAGCCTTGATTCCCAAAGGCGGCACAGTTTTCGGCACAGAAAATTTATCGGAAGCATTTGCAGCTGTCAAGCAACTTGCCAACTGCGAGCAAAATACTGGCGACAATTTACCGCCGTGCATTGCGTCCAATGTAAATGCAACTGAAAACGTCAACGCTGATAATTTTGAATGCAGCGTTCAGTGGAGTGAACCCATTACGTCTGATTATTGCGAAGTTAGAGGGCAAGCAGCATTACTTTACGCTTTGGAAATAGCGGCGGCGGGCGGGCATAATCTTTTGGCGTATGGACCGCCTGGTTGCGGTAAAACTTTGGCTCTCAAAAAGTTTGCGAGCCTTCTTCCAGATTTGGACTTCAAAACAAGCGAAGAAGTTACTCGTATTTACAGCATCGCTGGTTTGTTAAATAGCAACAATTCGGAGATTTTAATAAAACGCCCGCCTTTCAGAATACCGCACCAAAGTGCAAGCCTCGAAGGTGTTATCGGCGGCGCAGGAAAATGCTGCCCAGGCGAAATTTCGCTTGCACACGGCGGCGTTCTTTTTTTGGATGAAGCTGGACAGTTCAAAGCGTCAGTTTTACAGAGCTTGCGGACGCCGCTTGAAACAGGTCTAGTTACTTTGAGCCGTGCGGAAAAGCGAAGCACTTTTCCAGCACGGTTTCAACTGCTCCTTGCGATGAATCCTTGTGCGTGCGGAAGCCTCGGCAGCGAAGACAAGTTCTGCACTTGTGCACCGCAAACTATTGACCGCTACTGGAAAAAACTAACTGCACCTCTTTTAGACCGCATAGACATCCGTATTTTTGTTTTACCACCGAAACCAATCCAGCTTCTTTCCGAACAAAATACCTCAACGGAACAAATGCGACAACGTATAAAATCCGCATGCGAAATTTCGTTTGAGCGGAATAGATTTTATCAACGGGACAAAAGCGACATTTTGTTTTATTTGAAAAATGCACTCATTGCACCAGAAGCTATCGATAAAATCTGCACACTCACGATTGATGCTCACCGTGCATTCGAAACGATTTCGCAAAAGGACAGTTTGTCAGGACGAGGCAGCCATTCCGTTTTAAAAATTGCTCGCACCATCGCAGACATCAACGGAATCGAAAAAATAAATACGCATTGTTTGGAACAAGCGATTTTGTACAGAAAGCTCAACCCGCTCTTACCTGACTTTTTGTAATGCAGCGTTTTGTCAATTACCACGCATTTTGCATATTGCAACTTTGATATAAAAGTTATACAATGCAAAAAGAGCATTGGTTGAAATGAAAACAAAAATATACAGCAAAAACAACACGGAGAGAATTGAAAACTTTTTGCGTGAAAATCAAGGCTTTCAATTTTCGGTGCTACAAATTCAACAGGCTTTGCAATCGGATGCGATAAAGCCGAACTTGACGACTATTTATCGTCAACTGGAAAAGTTAATTGCGTCAGGCAAAGTGTTGCAATTTTACTCCGAAGACGGAAACACAAAGCTGTTTCAAATCAATCAACTGAATTGCGAAAATCATCTTCACGTGCGATGTGCCGTTTGCGGTAAAATTTCGCATCTCGATTGCTCGGACGTTGATAACTTTTTGGGTCATATTAATGAAGAGCATCACATAAAAGTAACTTGCCAAAATTCAATCTTGTTCGGTGTGTGCAGCGACTGCGAAAAACAAAATAACACGTCAGATAAATAATCGAAAAATAAGGCTAAATGCTTTGCCCCGATAGACATTCGTTTTGCAAAACAATATAATCAACTCATGATAAAAGCAGTCGCTTTCGATATTGATGGAACACTATATAACCAGTTTTCTTTTTCGGTACGCTGTGTGCCTTTTGTAATGAAGCATCTGCGTTTTATGCTAGGGTTTGCCCGCGTTCGTAAAGAGCTGCATCGAAATGCAGCAGCTGGCGAAGCGTACGAAAACTTTTTTGAAACGCAAGCAAAAATGCTTGCGGACAAGCTGAACGCGAACCCGCAGCAAGTGAACGATTTTATCGAGAAGGAAATTTACACTGGCTGGCGAAAGTTATTTGCAAAGGTAAAACCATATCCATTTGCTTTTGAAACGATTGCTGCATTAAAAACCGCTGGCTATAAAATTGCATTAATGTCTGACTTTCCGCCAACTCAAAAAAACGACGTGTGGGGAATTGCTGCACTCTGCGATGCAGTTGTGAGTTCCGAAGCAGCTGGCACACTAAAACCGCACATTAAACCTTTTACGGAATTAGCAGAAAAGCTGCAAGTTTTGCCAGCTGAAATTTTATATGTCGGGAATAGTTTGCGTTATGATGTCGCTGGTGCAAAACGAGCTGGCATGAAAACGGCTCTCATTTGCAACGCCGTAAAAAAACGATTTTCACAAAAGAAAGCCGATATTGTTTTTTCGGATTATCGCGAGTTAGGTGCAGCTCTAAAAGTAATGCGATAACATTTTGGTGTGTGGGGAAAATCTTTGCGAACTTAAAACTTCGCACACCGCTCATCTGGCGTAACAGCTTTGCTTCGCGTAATGCGGTGTGCGTCCTTTGCGTTTAATTTCTTGCACGCAGTGAATTCAAAATTGCAATTAGACAGACTCCAACGTCGGCAAAAATTGCAAGTATCATTCCGACCAAACCGAACGCACCGAGAAGCAAAAATAAAACTTTTACGCCTATCGCGAATGCGATGTTTTGACGCACAATGCGGACGATGCGTTTTCCGCGAGAGGTTGCTTCGACAAGTAGTGCTGGGTTTGCGTTTAAGAAAACGATGTCGGCACTTTCGACGGCTAGGTCGCTGGAGACTCCAGAAAGGCTGATGCCGATGTCGGCAATTGATAAAGCTGGTGCATCGTTGATGCCGTCACCCATAAAGCTGACTGTGCCACAATTTTTTTCTGCACGGTGAGTTTCGATTATCGTTTTAAGCCTGCCGAGTTTTTCTTCGGGCAGCAAACTTGCGTAACATTCATCGATGCCAAGTAATGCGGCAGTGCGTTCCGCTTCGTTGCGATTGTCGCCTGTCAGGATGACAGTTTTTTGCACGCCGAGCGTTTTTAATTTTTCAATGAGCGGAATTGCCTCTGCACGAATAACGTCAGTAAAAAATATCGCTCCGACAAATTCACCATCATACATCACATAAACACAAGTCTTTTCGGTTCCATCTTTTTCAACATTGCAATTATTCACCAAAGATTTTTGCATTTCCGCAAATATTTTTTCATTGCCGGCAAGAAGCTCTTTTCCGTCAACTTCAAGGCGAACTCCCTTGCCGGAAATTTCCGAAAAGTTTTTTACTTCGTACTTCTTAGCTTTTTCGGATACGCCACGTTGGGTTGCATATTCCAAGATTGCGTTCGCAATCGGGTGTGATGAATTTTGCTCCGCAGCGGCAGCAAAGACGATTAACTCTTCTTCAACAAATCCATTTGCCGCTGCTATGTGTGAAACTGTGAGCTTGCTTTCGGTGAGCGTTCCAGTTTTGTCGAACACACAAACTGAAAGTCTTGCGATGCTGTCGATAAAGTTTGAGCCTTTGACTAGAATTCCCTTCTTTGCAAGACCGCCCAAGCCCGCAAAATAAGTCAGTGGCACGGAAATAACTAACGCACACGGACACGATACCGTCAAGAAAATTAAACTGCGGTAAACCCACGGAGAAAAATTTCCAAAGCCTGTTATCGGCGTGTGCGTAACAACACTGATAATAATTGGCGGAATAACTGCAAGACACAAAGCAGCAAGCACAACAATTGGTGTGTACACGCCTGCAAATCGCGTGATAAATTGCTCAGGCTTTGCTTTATGCTCCTGAGCCTCTTCGATTAGCTCCGCGACCTTGCTTGCAGCACTTTCCGAAAAAAGTTTTTCTGTTCGCACAGTGATGGCTCCATCAAGAGCAATGAAGCCAGAAAAAACTTTGTCGCCTGCACTGAAACTTTTTGGCACACTTTCACCAGTGAGACTTGCCGTTTCCACGAGTGCAGAACCACTTTCGATGATTCCGTCAATCGGAACTTTTTCGCCCGGCTTGATGAGAATTAAACTTCCGATTGGTACATTCTCTGGCTCAACTTTTTTTTCTTCGCCGTTTTCCAAAAGCCGGACAGAATTGATATTCAGCTGTAGTAATTGCTCAATCGACTTTCGGGATTTGTTTACGGCAGATGCCTGAAGCAATTCACCGATATTGTATAAAATCATAACGGTTGCACCTTCAAAATGCTCGCCGACAATAAATGCACCAACTGATGCAATCGTCATCAAAAAGTTTTCGTCAAAGATTTGTCCGTGTGCGATGTTTGAAAAGCATGAGCGGATAACATCCGCTCCGCTTACCAGCCAAGCAAGTATAAATAACAGTGTCGGTAGCGAAACAGACCAAAAGAGCAACCGATTAAAAAACTTCAGAGCAATAATTCCTGCGGCAAAAAAAATTAGTGCAACAATAAATTGTAATTTTTTGTATGCTGCATTCTCCTGTTCATTTTCGTCGTCGCAGCTGTATCCGTGTGAGTTACTACCGCAACATTGACAGCCATCTGAATGATGACTCATCGAAGTATTATTTTCCATGTTTGTCCTCCCGTATATGTGCCAGTCCAAGCGATACAAGCTTTTCCACGTGTTCATCGTCAATGCTATAAAATACCAGTTTGCCTTCGCGCTCGCTTTTTACGATTTTAGCTTGCCTCAAGATGCGTAGCTGATGCGAAACCGCCGACTGTGACGACTCAACCGCGTCGGCTAAATCTGCGACACATAACTCGCCCGCCATCAAAGCTAGTACGATTTTTAGTCGCGTTGATTCTCCAAAGTTTTTGAAAAAATCGCTTAGTTCATAAACGGTTTTCTCATCAGGTATGCTGGATTGTTTTTCTCTGTTTTTCATATATATTATTATATGCACATATGTTCATATTGTCAAGTATTTTTTCGAGATATTTAAAAAAAATTCCGCAAGATTATTTTAACGTAATGCTAAAACCCCAGGCGGAATTTTTTGCATGTGCGGTAATCTTGCGGAATCTGCTAAATTGTGATTGAACTTAATTCGAGGCAGCTATGTAAAATATCTACCGTTATGTTGTCGGTTCAGTTTCTGGAACTGACTCGGCAGAAGCGGAACTTCCTGTGCGTTTTGGCGGACGCTCTGGTACATAAATGCCTTCTTCAGTTGGAACGTCTTCCTCGACAAAGTTTTCCAGATCAGCTTCAATGCGATGCTGCTCATCAATTTGTTTTTCGTCGCCTTGAAGTTTGATGGAAACGAGAGTTGAAACGCCAGACTCGCCCATCGTAACGCCAAGCATAGTGTTCGAACCGAGTACCGTTCGCTTGTTGTGAGTAATCACAATGTACTGACTCATACTTGCAAACTCTTTCAACGTTGTCGTAAATCGAATAACGTTTTGCTCGTCGAGGGCTGCATCAATTTCGTCCAAAAAGCAAAACGGCGATGGCTTAACCATATAGGTTGCAAACAACAATGCGACTGCCGTCATCGAGCGCTCACCGCCAGACAACAAACCAATGCTTTCGAGGCGTTTGCCAGGCGGCTGTGCAAAAATATCAATGCCGGACTCCAAAACATTTTTCGGGTCTTCTAGTTTAATTTCTGCTTTGCCGCCGCCAAAAAGTCTGCGGAACATATTGTGAAAGTTGCGTTTAATTTTTTGATATGTGTCCAAAAATATTTCAGTTGACTCCGCACGAATTTCATCGGTGATACGTTTCAAATCATCGCGTGCTTTTTGCAAATCGGTAATTTGAGTGTTCAAAAAATCATACCGCTCTTTTACTTCGGCAAACTCTTCGATTGCCATGTGATTAACAGTACCCAAATTTTTCAGCTCCTGTTTTAACCTTACCGAGTCGTTTTTTAAGTCTTGCGGATTTTCTTTTATCTTGAACATCCGCTCTTCATGCTCCATCAAGTCAACAGAATAATTTTCGCGAAATGCATTTTTTATATTTTCAATATCGTCTTTGATAAAATCAACAGCTGTCAAATGCTTTTCCAACATCGCTTGCTGCTTTCCGATATTTTCGGTCAATGAAGTTATTTTATCTTTTTTAGATGCAAGGTCGGAGCTTCTCAACGTGATTGCATCCTCCAGTTTTTTTAATTCCTCGGTGAGCTTTTGTCCTTGTTTTTCAAGTGCATTGATTTCGCCTTGCAAATCCAAAACAATACCTTCATTTTCTTCAAAATTTTTTTCTTCGAGGAAAATATCGTTTTCAATTTCGTGCAAGCCGTTTTCTTGACTCACAAGCTCGCGTTTAAAAATACTCATCTGCTGTTTGCAAGCGTCTGCTTGTGTAACCGCCTTCGTTTTATTCACCGAAAGACTTGTAAGCGTCGAATTATATTCAGCAATTTTTTTATCGAGCATTGCGTTTTCAGAATGCAGTCCAGCAATTGCAGCACGCAAGTTTTCAACCTGAGTTTTATTTTCGCGAATTAATTTATCGATTGTGCGCTTTTTGGTAATGATACCTTCTGGCGATAAAAACTCATCAATAAAACTGAAAGACATTTTTTTGTATTCTTGCATTTTCTCATTTAATGAGTTTACTAAAGTTTCAATTTCTTCAAAGCTCGTTTGTATTTTTTCGTGCAACTCAGAATTCGCAGCGTCAAAGTTTTTTGCATCATTAAATAAATTTTTTCTTCCACTGATTACAATTTTCAATTTACCAAGCACATTAAAAACTTCGGTTTCACAGTCTGCACGTTCTTTTGAAGAATATCCAGATTGGTTTAATTTTTTGTCGAGTTCGGTAACAATATCTTCTGTGATGTTGTGCAACTCCAATTCGTTTTCATTCCGCTTGATTTCCAGCTCTTTAATTTTTGCTTCGTTAGCTGCAACAGAAGAATTGTTTGCCCGTATTTTATCCAAAGCGATTTCAATCGTGTGCTCAAATTCCGAAATATTCTTTTCAATTTCGATGACATTTTTTTCCAGAGTACGAAGCGACGATTGCTGCTCATCAATATCCGTCTGCAAACTTTCAATCTTTTCATTTACGGCACGCTTGCGCTCATTCAGCTGCGAAATTTTCATTTTCAGTTCGCTTTGCTGACGCTCGTAAATTTTGCAGCTTTCCTTTTTTGTGTTTTGCTCGGCAGCAATCGCGAAAATATTTTTTTGCTTTTCAGAAAGCTCCGCCTGCATTTCGTTTACAAGATCCAAATTTTCAGTAACAGAGTTATTGATACTCGAAAGATTTTCGTTTAACTCAGCAATCTTTTTTTTTGTATTTTCAGCGTCATCGGTTTTTTCATTGAGACGGAAATTTGCATCGCGCAATTTCAAAAGTTGCACATCAAGCTCCGCCTCAAAAATTTTATCGCTCAAGGTTTGATACTTTTTCGTTTTTTCGGCTTGAACCTTTAAGCTGTCATACGAGCGTTTCACTTCGTCCAGCACAACAGAAATTCGTTTGATGTTTTCATCGGTGCGTTCCAGTTTTCGCTCCGCTTCCTGTCCCTTTACTTTGAAGCGAGTAATTCCAGCGGCTTCCTCAAAAAGATAGCGTCGGTCTTCGGGCTTGCTCGAAAGCACCTGATCGATTTTGCCTTGCTCCATCACGGAGTACGCAACCTTGCCAACGCCAGTGTCCCAAAAAAGCTCGCGGATTTCGCGAAGTTTAACAGGCTGATTGTTGATAAAGTATTCACTTTCACCAGAGCGATATACACGGCGTTTAATTGCAATCTCAGAAATATCCAAATCCAGAAATCCGCTTTCGTTACTGATTGTGAGCGTAACTTCGGCAACGTTGAGCGGTTTGCGATTTTCGGTTCCGTTAAAAATAACGTCTTCCATTTTACCAGCACGCAAGGTTTTTGCCGACTGTTCGCCCAAAACCCACTTGACAGCATCGACAACGTTACTTTTGCCACAGCCGTTCGGTCCCATCAAAGCGGTAACGCCCTCGCCGAATTCAATCCGCGTCTTGTTCGGAAAAGACTTAAATCCAAAAATTTCCAGACTCTTTAAAAACATCTCAACCTCAAAATCGCAGTATACATTTTATTGCATAATTTGTCTATATTTTTGGAGAAAAACGGCTTTTGGACTTTCTGTCTGTCATCGTCGTCATTAACCGAAAGTGCAACTCACGGGACGAATTAAAATCCAAAAAGGATTTTAATTCGTCCATCATTTGCCATAAACTAAATACGTTACGCTCGTCGCTCAAACCAGCCACGGATATGCAGAAAGTTTTAGGCAATAAGTTTTGAGAGCGTAATTCGCTTAACGCGTATTATTCAAAAAGCTTAAAAGAAATGCCTTGAAACTTTTTGAGAAGGCTTCTCCATTTCAAGTTTGAACAATTAACTTTTAAGCCGTCTATAAAACCTTTGCGAGATAAAAAGCAAAAAAGCATTTCCGTTTCACAAGCGCAAAAATTGTTTTCAGTGTATGGTAATATTTTCTAGACAATTAAAAACTAGCATTGACTTAAACGGCAAAAAGATTTAAACTGTGTAATCATGCAAACAACAAAAAATCAAAATTGCAGTTGCACAAAGACAATGCTCTGCGGTATTGTGAATGTTACGCCAGACTCGTTTTCTGACGGCGGAAAATGGAACAGCACTGAAAGTGCAGTTCAGCACGCACTCAGCTTAATCAAGGACGGTGCCGATATGCTCGACATCGGTGGAGAGTCGACACGTCCGGGTTCAACGTTCGTTCCGCCTGCTGAAGAGGTCGCACGTGTTGTGCCAGTGATACGCGAGCTCAAGCGGCTAACTACGGTGCCTGTTTCGATTGACACATGGAAAGCGGAAGTTGCCCAAGCGGCACTTGAAGCTGGAGCCGACATCGTGAATGATATTACTGGTTTCGCAGGCGATCAGGATATGCCGCGAGTTGCTGCGAAAGCACCGCAAGGTGTCGTCGTTATGTTTAACCCTGTGATATATCGTCCCAATCATGAAAGCTGCAAAATTTTTCCGCAATTTAATTTGAATGCAAGCAATGAAAAATTTTTAACCGAAGCTGAAAAAATGCAAATGCAACAAATGCAAATCCTCGACGCAATGCGGTTTTATTTGAATCGCTCGATTTTACTTGCACGGAATGCCAGTATTCCTGGCAACAAAATTTTACTCGACCCGGGAATAGGTTTCGGTTTGACAAAAAAAGAAAACTTAACTTTGATAAAAAACATTGACGTTCTTCACGACATGGGCTTTCAAATTTTTCTGGGTGTTTCACGAAAAAGATTTGTCGTCAATGTTATATCGGAAGCGAATATCGACGCAGATGCAACTACCGATTTAGGATTTAGAAACCGCGATTATGCTTCTGCAATTTTAACTGCAATCGCAACACAACATTGTGTCGAAGTTGTACGCACGCATGCAATTACCGAACACAAGATTGCACGCGAAGTTATAAATGCTGTGAAGTATGCCGAAGCAAGCGATGACACAAATTTTGCTTCGTATACAAATAACAAAAATAAAAATGGAGTAAACAAATGAGTAAGAAAATCAGAGCTTTTATTTTTTCGGATGGGCACGGCAAGTTAGAAAATCTTGCTGCCGTGAAAGATGAGATTGCAGCTTCAGACCTTGTGTTGTTTGCAGGCGATTTTACGCAGTTTAGCAAACCGCAAACAGGCGAGCCATATGTCAAAGCACTTGCCGCTTATGCAAAACCTACGTTTTCAGTTTTGGGAAATTGCGACTATCCAGAGCTTTTTCGCCTGACAAAAGACAATGCGTTTTCCGTTGATGGGTGTGTCAAAAAGTTCGACGGGCTTTATATCACAGGCTCAGGTGGCGGAAGCAAATTCACTGGAACAACGCCTTATGAGCGCAGCGATGCAGAACTCGCATCTGATTTAACGGCTGCCGAAACAAAACTGAACGCGGGCGAAATACCTGCGAGCTGTTTAATCGTCATCACGCATAACCCACCGTTCGATACTAAACTGGACAAAGTTCCAATGGCACACGTCGGCTCAAAATCACTCCGTGCATTTACCGAAAAGTACGAACCGCTTTTGCACATTTCTGGGCATATCCACGAATCTGTCGGTATCGATAAAATCGGGAAAACTGTGCTGCTTAATCCGGGCTCACTTGCCGATGGTCGTTACGCAATATGTGAACTTGCTGAAAATGGCAAAGGCTTTGAAGTAACAGAAATCAAACTTTTGCGTTTGCCAGATTGACACAAAACCTCGAACCATTTTTGCTTTAATCAAAATGATTTCTTGGAATTTGTAAACGGCTCATCTGACGGCGGAGAATCCGCCGCCAGATGAGCTCCTTGTGTCAAAAGCTCAAACGCTCCGCACAAAGCTTAAACCTGTCAATATTGCGTCCACGGATACATACTTGCACTATACTTTTATCAAAAGCTCAGAATAATAGTATTGAGCTTTTTTGTTGCAAACGAAACGCGTCGTTCCAAGTGGGCTTCCGAATCGGAAGCCGTTGGCTCAAAGCAAAATCTTTCGGTTAGTGGACTTGTTAAAAATAATTCAACGTGTTAAAATCGGTTTTGAATGGAAAAGAGAATAGATAGTGTGAAGGCAACGTGGCAAGATGTGGTGAAAATTGCGTTGCCAGCGGTGATGGAAAGCTTTTTTGTCGCGGTTGCTGGAATCATCGATATGATTATGGTTTCGTCGTTGGGTGAGTATGGTGTTGCCGCAGTTGGTTTGACAAATCAGCCAAAGTTTTTCTTTTTCACGGTGTACTTCGGAATTTCGGTCGCGGTGTCGGCTTTGGTTGCACGGCGTAAAGGTCAAAGTGACCAAATGTCTGCGAATGAAACTCTTGTTACGGCACTTGCTATTTCGATTGCGTTTTGTGTTGTGCTGAGCTCGACTGCAATTTTGTTTGCAGAGCCAATTTTGAGAATTGCTGGCAGTAATTCAGACACGCACGTCGCAAGCACTATTTACTTTCGCATTATAATGGGCGGTATGTTTTTTACTGTCGTTTCGATGGTGATTAATGCGGCACAACGCGGCAGCGGAAATACAAAAATTGCTTTTACAACAAACTTTGTTTCGACGATTGTAAATGTTTGTGGTAACTTTTTGCTTATCACTGGTAGGTTTGGTTTTCCGCGTTTGGGAATTGCAGGAGCTGCCCTTGCGACTGTGTGTGGTACGTCTGTCGCTTTTGTGATGAGCTTGATTTCGCTTTTCAGAAAAGTTAGCTTTGTACAAGTCGCGTTTATTATCAAAAACAAAATTCACGCAAGTGCCAAAAGTGCAAAAAGCATATTTAATCTCGCGATCAATATAGTGTTGGAGAATCTTGCTATGCGGGCAGGTTTTGTCGCAACTGCATTTATGGCTGCAAGGCTTGGCACGTTTGCATTTACTACGCACCAAATTGGAATGAATATTTTGAGCTTGGGTTTTGCTTTTGCGGACGGTATGCAAGTTGCTGCAGTTGCATTAACGGGTCAAGCTCTCGGTAGTGGCAATCCCGATTTGGCAAAAAGACTTGGCTCGCTGTGCCAACGCATCGGTTTTATAATTTCGGTTGTGCTAGCTGTGTTTTTATTTTTTGCGGGCAAGACGATTTTTATGATGCACTCGAACAATGACGAAATTATAAAAAACGGCGAAATGATTTCCCGCTTCATTATGGTGATTGTGTTGGCACAGATTTCACAGATTATTTTCGGCGGTTGTTTGCGAGCCGCAGGCGATGTTAGGTACACGCTTTTAGCTTCGATTGTCAGCGTAACGATTATTCGAACTGTGGTTACACTTCTGTTGACTGGATATTTTAAACTTGGGCTTGTGGGAATATGGTGCGGAATTTTATCCGATCAAGTTTCACGCTTTATTTTTATGAGCACTCGATACAAACAAGGTAAATGGGTTCACATTAAAATTTGAGCGAAAATATGAAAAATTTTTTAGTTATTATGCTTTGCATAACATCGGTTTACGCTTTTTGTGATAAGGACAACCGCAAAGTTTAACTTTTTATTCAGCCGTGCAGTGAGGTAAAATTTTTTTAGATGATGCAGAAGTGAATTACAAAAAAATTTCGCAATATAAAACACTCGTTATTTTGGAAGCAAACATACATTCCGCTGCACAAATACTTCGCATCGAAAAAAAAGGTTATCAAGCAAAAACTATTTTTTTTCAAAAAGGGTTTTTGATGCATGTCTTTTGTACTGGACAGCTCGCACAGCTAATTCACGGTTGAGCCGTCCAGTAAATTTTGTGGGTAACCGCAGTGGTGCCCACAGTTTTGTTATATTTTGTCGATGAGGCATGCGAGGTCTTGTGCAGTAAACGAAAGCCGTGATGCAACTTCGCTGCCTTTGCCTGAAAGTCCGAAGCATTCCAGTGAAAAGCAGTTGTGTTTATCTTTGCACCAATGCTCCCAACCTTGACGAATGCCAGCTTCACAAGTGATAACCTTGCGTGATTCAAGCTTTCCGTCAAACAGTGTTTCAAGCTCGCCTTGTTTCATTTGCTCAAGCAACTCTTTGCAAGTAACAGAAATAATTTGCACATTTTTATTTTTGCTCAACTTCAACGCATCCAATGCAAGAGAAACCTCAGAACCAGTTGCCAAAATTGTTATATCAATTTTTCCATCAGGCTTATGCACAGTGTATGCACCCTTTGAAAAATTTTCTTTCCAGTGTGCGTCGTGTTTTTTTACAACTGGTAAATTCTGACGGCTTAAAATTAAACACACTGGCGTCGTCTTGCTTTGCATCGCAAACTTCCACGCTTCATTTGTTTCTTCGGCATCGCACGGACGCAACACATAACAGTTTGGTACTGAGCGAAGCATCGCAATCGTTTCAATAGGTTGATGCGTCGGTCCGTCTTCACCGACATAAATACTGTCGTGAGTTAAAACATATATCACAGGAAGTTTCATCAACGCTGAAAGTCGCAATGCTGGTTTTAAATAATCCGAAAAAATTAAAAACGTCGCACAAAACGGATGAAGCGGTTTATGCAAAGCTATACCGTTGCAAATTGCCGCCATCGCAAATTCGCGAATACCAAAATGAATACTTTTACCAGCATAATCCGCTGGCGAAAAGTATGCTTCGTTTTCAAGCTTTGTACAGTTCGAACCTTCCAGGTCAGCGGAGCCTCCGACCAGTGCTGCAAATTTTTTTGCAACGGCGTTGAGAGCTTTACCCGAAGCAACCCGCGTTGAAACGGAATCACCTTCAGCATACACTGGAAGCTCAACACTGCTTATTTTTTTTGCAACGGCTGCTTCGTCAAAGTAACTGATTAGCTCGCCATATTTTTCGGGTCGCTTCTTTGCGTAATCATCGAAAAGTTTTTTCCAGTCTTCTTCCGCCTTTGAAAAATCAGATTGGCGTTTTTTAAAATACTCGTACGCTTTTTCATCAACGGCAAAAAACTTTCCGGGGTCTAAACCTAAAGCGGTTTTTGCTTTTGCAGCACCTTCTACACCGAGAGGTGCTCCGTGTGCTTTAGAAGTTCCCTCAACTGTCGGAGCTCCTTTCCCGATAACCGAATCCAAAATAATTAACGTCGGTTTGTCTTGAAGCTTTGCACTTGAAACAGCCTGCTCAATTTTTGCGAAATCGTACATTGTAGTTTCAATCACATTCCAATGATAAGATTCATATCGCTTTTTTATGTCGTCCGTGAAAGTGATACTGATGTTTCCGTCAATTGTAATTTGGTTTTTGTCGTAAAATACAATTAGGTTGTTCAGTTTGTTATTGCCAGCAAAACTTGAAGCTTCATTCGACACGCCTTCCATTAAGCAGCCTTCACCAACCAATGCATAAATGTAATGATCAAAAATTTTAAACTCGCTTGTGTTAAAGCGTGCTTCCAACATTTTTTCCGCAACAGCCATGCCGACCGCCATAGAAATGCCTTGGCCTAAAGGTCCCGTTGTTGCTTCAACGCCTGGGCAATGACCATACTCTGGATGTCCTGCACACTTCGAATCGGGCGTGCGGAAATTTTTTATGTCATCAAGTGACACATCATATCCTGCGAGATGCAATGCTGAATACAAAAGCATTGAACCATGACCCGCCGATAAAACAAACCTATCACGATTTATCCAATCAGGATTTTTCGGATTGTGTTTTAATATCTTTGCATACAACAATGCAACCACTTCGGCAGCACCAAGCGGTAATCCGGGATGCCCCGACTTTGCTTTTTCGATTGCATCAATCGATAAACTTCTAATCGATTTTGCTATCACGTCCAACTCATTCATAATAATTCTCCTAAAATTATTTTTTCATACTGTTTATTTGTATTTCAATGCTTGACTTTATCATCTCAAAACCTTCTGCTAGATTTTCAGCGTTCGTAAGTAAACCGTCAAACTCAGTTAATGACGAATGATGCACCGAGAAAAAATCAGTTATTGAAACAACCTTCTTCAATAGTTGATTCAAACGAACGCCTTGCTGATTATAAAAACTTGATGGTATAAAATTATTTTTTTGCAGATGACCGACAAAATCGACAACACGCAAATACAAATCAATAATCGCATTACGTATTTGCACCAACTCACTATGATCTGAAAATGGATTAAATGTTTTTGTTATTTCTTCGAGGCGCCTTTGTACAATTTTAAAAAACTTTTCTTTACCTGCCGATTTTATAATATCCAAATATAAAAAAGTTCTTTCAAGCGTTTCATACAAAACGTTTTCATTTGCATTACCATTTACAAAATCATCATACAAAAACTTTGAGATAATCAAATTCAAAATAGGAACAGAAAGTGGCACATACATTTTATAAAATAATTTTTCGTCGTACGTATCATCACGATCAATCTGCATATCCCATACAACAACATTCGGCTCTGGAACATTATGCATCCAAACTAATGACTCGTATCCAAACTCGATACATTCAATCTCTTCAGAATTTTTAATCAACTCTTCAAGCGAAATTTGTTCATCTCTGAATAAAGTATCATTCTCAAAATAAAATAATGTTGAAAGTGCAGTAAATGGATTTGCATTATCTTGCAAACTCGTGCAAATTTTGTACATTGCATCATCAAATTTATCTTGTAAGTAAAGTTGCTTGTCTTTGGAAACGGGAACAGCTTTCTTGTTCATAACTTCAAGCTTGCCATTGCAGTGACTGGAAAATCGAATCACCAACCGATCGCCTTCAGTAATATTTAAATCACGATAGATATCGCCCATCAAAAAAGATTTTACTTTTACATTTGACTTATCTGTAAGCGAAAAAAAAGCGGCGAAATTATCTTCATGCTGATTTAAAATATCATTCAGGTATTGAGTCTCACTTTCAATAAAGTAATAATATTCAGCTTGTGAATAAGGCATTGTAAAAAATTCTTGTTGTACAGGGGCATCATTATAAAAGAGCAACACACTATTGTACACAATCTCTGAATTTGAAAACCATGAAAATCTCGAACCCAAAATCAAAATATTATTTTCAATTTCAAACTTTGAAGGACGTATCACAAAAGTTTTATCTCTGACGAAGTTGCTTTTCAAAACCCATCGTGCATTTTCAAAATCGATATCGTAACGGTTATATAAATCGTATTTGTCATCGAGAAATGCTATGTTCTTTTTTATAAGATAATCTTTAATTTTTTTAACCGAGGCTTCTGTTTTTTTTATCCTAAAATAATTTAAAATTCCTTCGATGTAAAAATGTGTGTCCAAGATTTTGTTAAATTCAAAAACGTTGAACAATGTATCCCAACGCATACCATTCATTTTAACGAAAACGAAAAAAATATCAATGCATAAGCGAACTTATTCCACGGAAATCAGTTTTGAACATTTATGCGATGAAACTAAAGCACAGGTTTTTGTGGGCTTAGCTATTAAAGGAGCGTATCGAGCTTTTTGCACATGATGGCAACCTAAGGTTGCCTGTGGATAAGCTGCATCGTTTACAAAGACTATGAAAGCAAAATAAAAATTGAATGCTAAAACATTTTTTGCAAAGTTTATTTTTTTGCGGACTGGTTTTTATTAATTTTGAATTAATCATTTATGATAGCTTTCACAATTGCAATATTTATTGATAAGTTTTTTAAAACATTTTATAATGATAACGTAACAATAATTACATTAGGAGAAAACAATGGCAATGTTTAACACTCGAAATAAATGGGTACTGTCGCTCGGCTGTATCGGTCGCGATTTAGTTTACGTTTTAATTGCTCTATTTCTGTTAACCTATCTTCAGTACACTGGTTTGTTTCAAAACCACTTTCAGTTTTTAGTTCTCACGATTATTATTTTTGCATGTCGCATTTGGGATGCAATAAACGACCCGATGATGGGAACGCTGATTTCAAACACGCACACACGTCTAGGAAAATATCGTCCGTGGGTTCTCATTGGTGCATTGAGTAACGTTATCTTTTTGGTATTATTGTTCACGGTGCGGTTTAATAGTGGTTGGGCTAACGTTGCATTCATCGGAACGATGTATCTTTTTTGGGGAATGACGTATACGATGAACGATATTGCGTACTGGGATTTGTTACCTGCATTGACTAACGAAAAAAAGCAACGAGATGCTTTAACTGGTATGGTTGTAACATGTGCTTCTATCGGAGCATTCACTTCAGGTGCGATTATTCCTGCAATTACTTCTGGCAATGCCGTTTATATGTATCGTCTCATTGCAATTATTTGGGCTGCTGTTTTTCTCGTCTGCCAGATTTTAGTTTTTTTCGGAGTTCATGACAATGAAGAGGATGCCTTTATGTTGCCGAAAGCGAAAAGTGATTCCGAATGCAGCGACGAAAAAATAACTGTGTCGGCAATGCTCAAAATTCTTTTTACAAATAAGCAATTATTGGTTTCTGCCGCTGCAATATTTTTGTATTCGCTTGGAAGTTCATTGCTTAATGCATTCGGTTTAAATTTTTTCTATTTTAAGTATGGCTACTACGCACAAGATTTGTTGCATAACGGTGGTTTGATTATGACGATTTTTACTGTTATGTACGGAGCAGGAACAATCATCAGTCAAGTTATGTATCCGCACTTGGCAAAAAAATGGACGCGTATGCAAATGCTAAAATTTTCGACGCTTATGCTCACCGTCGGGTACGTTGCGTTTTTTGTTGCAGGCAATGTACTTCACGGCACTGTATCTGTTGTGCTTTTGTTGAGTATCAGCTTGCTGATTTTTGTTGGGCAGGGCATTGTGTACATGGTGTTCGTTGTTATGATGACAAACACAATTGAATACGGTGAGTGGTGCACTGGAAAAAATCGCTCGGCTATTACTTTTACTGCACGTCCGTTTATGGTTAAACTCGCAGGAGCCGTGCAATATGCTGTAGTTGTCATTGCATTGCTTAGTTGCGGGCTTTATCGAATGACACAAAATATCGGCTTCATTGAAGCAACCGTAAATATGATAAATGAAAATGTAAGTCGCGAAAAAATTATTGCGTACCTTGATTCAGTTGATGCACAAAACGAATTGAAAGCAGAATATAATCTCGTCGCTAATGACTATCACTCCGATTTATCGCGTGAAGAAAAATTACATTTGATTGAAAAATTAAAAAATCAAACGAATAATATTTTGCAAGCACAACCATCTCAAATGATGAACCTTACTTTTTTTATGACGCTAATTCCAATTGGTATGTTTTTAATTGCATTTTGGATTATAAAAAAGAAATACATAATTGATGAGCACTTTTACGAAACAATGCTCTCCGATATTAAAAGTAGAAAAGCTTTTGTGAAAAGTTCTCAACAAACTGAATGGTTTAAAAATGCAATTATTTATCAAATTTATCCTGCATCATTTAAAGATTCAAATGATGACGGGATTGGTGACATCGGCGGTATTATTTCAAGACTGGATTATCTCAAAAATTTGGGCGTTACTTGCGTTTGGCTTTCGCCAGTGTATTGCTCGCCGATGAAAGACAACGGTTACGACATTAGTAACTACAAAGATATAAACCCAATGTTTGGCACACTCGGCGAGTTCAAAACAATGCTCGACGAAATGCACGCACGCGGCATTAAGCTAATCATGGATTTAGTGGTTAATCATACATCTGATGAACACGAGTGGTTTCGTCAATCGAGAAGCTCGAAAGAAAATCAATATCGTGATTATTATGTGTGGCGAAAAAAAGCAAATAACTGGACAGGCTTTTTTGCAAACAAAGCTTGGACGTTTGATGAAACGAGTGGCGAATATTACCTGTCGCTATTTGGTAAGCAGCAACCTGATTTAAACTGGGAAAACGAAAAAGTTCGTGCTGAAGTAAAAGACATTTGCCGATTTTGGTTGGATATGGGTGTTGACGGTTTTCGCTGCGACGCGATAAATTTAATTTCAAAAGACCAAGGTTTCAAAAACGGCAAACATGCTTTGTTCCTTGTCGGCTCGGAGTATTACATTAATGGTCCGCGATTGCATGAGTACTTGCATGAATTGAACACCGAAGTTTTTTCGTGCTATAATGCGATGACAGTTGGTGAAACTGTTTTTTGCGGTTTAGAAAATCAAATGCTTTTAACCGACCCTGCCCGAAAAGAACTTTCGATGGTATTTAACTTTGAACACACGAATGTCGATAATTTTTTTGGAGTTAAATGGCTTTATCGAAACTTTAGTTTACAAAGGCTCAAAAGAATTTTGGATAAATATCAGTATGGATTGCAGCACGTCGGTTGGAATTCTATTTTTTTTGAAAACCATGATCAGCGCAGAAGTATCGGACGCTTCGGTACTGACGAAGTGCATTATCCGCTTGAAGGTGCAAAGATGCTAGCAAATACGTTTTACTTTTTGAAGGGAACAGCTTTTGTTTATCAAGGGCAAGAACTCGGAATGACAAACTGGAATGTGAAAAGCATTGATGAATTTCAAGATATTGAAACGAAGAATGTGATAGCGTTAATGAAACAGTGGCATTTACCAAAAGCGTTTATTTCAAAGTCGATACGGAATGGTAGTCGCGATAATGCACGCACGCCGTTTCAGTGGTCAGATAAAGTGTACGCAGGATTTAGCGATACCGCTCCGTGGCTTTCGGTGAATCCAAACTACACAAGCATTAACGCCGAACAGAATCTAGCAGATGAAAATTCTGTCTTGCATTATTACAAAAAATTATTCACTACATTGAAAGATAAAGCCGCATTTTTACGTGAAGCTTCATACAAAGACTTACTGCCGCGACATAAAAAAATTTTTGCATACGAGCGGGCTCTCGGTAATGAGCATATACTTGCTGTTTCAAACTTTTCCGCTTCGTCGATAACGACAAAAATTTTTGAGCGATGGACGAATCAAAAACAACGCGAAATACTTTTAAACAATTACGCGTCATTTGACGGAAAAACATTGCAGGCTTTTCAAAGTGTAGTTTTGTTTTATCGTGCATAAATAACATAATGCAAAAGATTAAGAACAAATTGAAAAAAAATTAAAAAGTTTTATAATAAAAACTATTGGAGTATTATGATGAAAAAATTTATATACATAGCTATTTTTCTATTGTTAATGTCGTGTCAAACAACGAAGCAATCTGCAAAAGATAAATATCATTTTTTAAACGCACCAATTGATTATCGAACTAAAAAAGATATTATGATTATCTTCACTGGCTCGGATTGGGATGAGTTCAGCCAAAAAGCACGCGAAAATATTTTTACACCAGAGTTTTTTGAAAAGTACTCAAAGCAATTTGATATCTACAATATTGATGTTGTTCGCAATGCTGAAACAGTTGACAAGAAAGTTCTCGAAGAAAACTACAAATATTTTTCGGACTATGAAGTAACAGGTTTGCCTTATCTAGCATTGGAAACAAACAGCGGTTCTGTGTATGCAGCCGATTCGTTTGAAACCGACTGTGAAAGCCTCGAAAGTTTTGATGCATTTTTGCAAAGTCAAATTAGTGAGCGAGATGCGATTATCGCTCTCGAAAAAAAAATGAATGAAACAAAAGGTTTTGAACACACAATAGCGATAGACAATTTTTTAAAAACACAAAAACTTAAAAATTCGAGCAGGTACAATTCGCTTGTGTTCGAAGCTTTTGAGAGCGACCCAGAAAATAAAAGCGGTCTGAGAAAAGAATATTTACTCAACACAACATGGATAGAGGCTACACGGTTGATGTACAAAAATGATGCACGGGCAGCCGCCGATGCATTTTTGCAAATCGCAGATGACTCGTTGTTTACAAAACTTGAACGTCAAGTCATTTATTACACGGCGGCACATTGTTTAGCATCAAAGCAGGAAAACAATGCCGAAGTTGTTGCACTTCTGAAAAAAGCGCTTGAGTTAAAACCGGATAGCGAGCTTGCACCAGAGATTAAAAGTGCAATGCAAAATATTTCGCAGCGTCTTGCAGAATAATTGGTTTTGTTATGTTTAGTAGCATTACAACTTCGGCAGAATCGTTTGTCAAAATGCTGAAGGCAAATGACCAACTCTGCAATTTGAACATAACACCCGATATTTTTACCGCCATTGATTTTTCAAGTAAAACTTTTATCGGGTGTTCGCTTTCACGTGCCAAGTTTATAGATTGCAATTTCAGCAATGTAAAATTACGGATGTGCTTTTTAGAATTTGCAGAATTTGAAAACTGCAATTTTCAACATAGCAATATTCAGTTCTGTTCTTTTGGTGCGTCTTGCTTTATAAATACGGATTTTAAAAACTCGGATATTTTACATACAAATTTTAACGGCATAAAAACTGACAATGTAAATTTTAACGACTCTGATTTATATAATTCAAATATTTCCCACGCAAATATGTCGTTTACTTTTTTTGAAAACTGCAACTTGAAAAAATTAACTCTTTATAAAAATACACACAATACAGTTTCGTTTAAATCATCAAATTTAAAAGATGCTTTATTTTTAGATTCCTGCAAAATATTTTAATTAAATCCTATTATTCAAAATCGTAAACAACTTGTAAGATAACACTCGCAGCCATATTTGCTGCACGGTCTGCAAATTCGTCATAGCTCGGTCTGCCTATTGTTTCATCCGCTGGATCGGAAATGCTTCGCAATATTAAAAACGGCACAGCATTTGACGCAGCAACTTGTGCAATAGCACAGCCTTCCATTTCAACACAAGACGCTGATTCACAAATGCTTTTAATTCGTGAGCGATGCAACTCGGATGCGACAAATACATCACCAGTAGCAACAACTCCATTTATAATTTTGCTTGCTGAAAAATCATCTGCCAATATTTTTTCATTTTTGAAAATATTTTTAACGTCAAATTCAAAATTACCGGAGCCAAGTTTTTTAAATGCAGATTGAGTTCTCGCGATTAAATCCGGCGAGGCATTCCAAAAAACATTTTCAATTCCGGGGATCTGTCCGAGCTTGTATCCAAAATGTGTAACATCGAAGTCATGTTGAAATGCTTTTTCCGAAATAACAATATCCAACATCGAAAGCTCTTTAGAGATAGCACCTGCAATTCCGCAGTTGATAATCGCCTCTGCACCAAAATCTGAAATTAAAACTTGCGTGCAAAGTGCAGCATTAACTTTACCGACTCCAGCACGAGCAAACACAACAGGCTTGTTAAAAATCTTTCCGTCATAAATACTTAAACCTGCACGCTCATAAATGCCGCCTTCAAAATAAGGCTTAAGCAATTCGATTTCGGATTCCATAGCTCCGATGATTCCAATCTTTTTCATATATTACAGTATAAGCGATTATCACGAAAAAGCAAGAACGTGTTTTATAAATTATTATTAAAAAGCTTTATTGTCAAAATGGTATTTAAATCACTATTGAATCAGAATCCAATACATGTAAAAAATCATCAACCAACATTGGATGTGAAAAAAAATCGCCTTGAAATTTTCGACAACCATTCTGAATTAAAAACCTAAATTGCATAGTATAATCAACACCTTCGGCAATCACATCCATATTTGTACGCGATGAAAGTAAAATCAAAAGTTTTATTATGCCCTCATCTTTTAAATTCTTGCCTATCTCTGAAATGAATGCTTTACTAATTTTGATTTGATTAAACGTAAGTTTATTTAAACGGTTTAGCGAAGAATAACTGACACCAAAATTTTTTATGGTTACACCTATACCAAACTGTTGACATTGATTTATATTTTTAATCGAAAGCTCAGGATTCATCATCAAAGTCTCTTCCATAATTTCAACTTCAAGTCTATCTGGTTTTATATTATAAGCATTAAGAGTTTCCAAAATGTAGTCAACAAAAATAGGGCTGAAAAAACTTTCATCAGATAATGCAACCATCACTTTGAAGTCAGGCGTTTTTCTAAAAAACTCACTCTCAGATGCCTTTTTCATAACCGAATTTATCAACCAGCGATCAAACTTTTTTTGAATTCCTGCTTTCCTTATCATCTCTGCAAATAAATTCTCATCTAAAAAATTTTCTAAATTATAATACCAACACAAGCACGTTTCAAATCCATCAATATGCCGCGAACCATTCGTATTAATATTTATTATCGGCTCAACTAAAACATTCATATTACCGCTTAAAACTTCATTTTTTAATTTTTCGGAAATAAAAAATTCTGTTTCAATTTTATTTTTCAAGCTTGAATCAAAATATGAAATACAGTTCTTGCCTTTTTCTTTTGCATTATACATTGCCATATTTGCAAAACGAATCAATGTTCCCGCATCAACACCATCATTTGGAAAAATACTAACACCTATCGACACTGTAATTTTAATTTCGCTTTTATCAATATAAAATGGCATCGATAGCAGATCCAACAAATTGGCACATGCATTTTGAATATGCGTACGTTCACTTAACACAATTAGGAATTCATCGCCACTGAAACGAGCAATCACATTGTCATATTCAAAATTATTAGTTAATCGATTTGCAACATCAACAATCAACTTATCAATCGTGTCATGTCCAAATGAATCATTTAAAATCTTTGCATCATCAATATCAAGATATATAACATAAAAAATTTCTTGCTTGCTTATAAGCGATGTCAATTTTTGTGTAATTGTTTTTCTGTTGTATAGCTTTGTTGCTTTATCAAAATTAAGTAGGAAAAAGTTATTCTCTTCTTGCTTAATCTTCTCACTAATTAAATTCTTCAATTTTATATTAGTGCGTTTAATTGAGAGCATCTTGTTCATAATTTTGTTTTCCAAAATTTTCTTCCTGTGCAAAATCTTTTCTTTACGCTTTTCAAGTGCAGTGATATCCTGAATATAATAAACGCCTGAAATAAAATCACCATTTGAAGAATAAATAGGCAAACACGTAAATAAAATTTCTCGCTCAGAATCTCTAATTTGACAATTAGTTTTAAACTTGGCTTTGCCTTTAAAAACAGAATCAGGACAATCCGACATAACAAAATGCTTAATTGAAATATTTTTTTTCTGTTTTAAAACAGATGGAAAAAATTTTTCAAACATTTTGTTCCACCAGATTAAATTTAAATCGCTATCAACAACTGCAACGCACTCGGGAAGCCTATTTACAATTTTATTGATTAGCTCATTAGGTGAAATATCCAAAACATAAAAACGATATTGAACAAATACCGCAGTACACGAAAATAAGAAAACAGTAATAACTGAAAGGTCATAATACAACGATACAACGTTAAAGAAATAAAGATAAACGTAATTAATTATATTCATAATTAAGACGAGAATTAATACACACGCTAACACAAAACAAGATGCACGCATACGCATTATGTTTTCCTTTGATTTATAATATGCGAGCAAGTGCATTACATTTAAAAACGACACAATCGAAAGATATGCGACAAAAATTAAAAATGAAGGATAACGTGCGACGTTTGATATCACAATGTGCCAACTGATTTTATGCTTAGTATCTAACACATCGGTAAACGGGAAAAAAACATAGCTTACAAAAAAACTTGCAATACCTAAAAGTGCAAGTATTTTATAAATACGACTATTTTTTACATTAGTTAAAAACATTATAAAAATAAAAAGTGCATATGATAAAACTATCGTAAAAATAGTGTGAAGAGAAAATAGGATTCTAGTCAATTTCGAGCTACCGACGAGAAGAAACATCGCATAGTTAAAAGTCATAACACATGTTGCACCTACATAAAATGACATTAAAAGACTTCTGCGATTTTTGCGTACAGGTTCAAAAAACATAAACGTAAAAATGCCCAGTAGACACGCTATCATAAAATATACAACAATCGCGGTAGATCTATTCATTTAATTTATCTCCATGTGCTTTGCATCGTAATGCGGAAAAATATTTTCCTCCAGCAGTGTTTCAAATTTTATCGGTTTATAAAAATAATATCCTTGAATAATGATGTCATCGTTTTGTGCCAATAAAAAATCCAGTTGCTCTTTATACTCAACACCTTCGATTACAAGTTTCAAATTACACAATTTTGCAAACTGCATAACGATATGCAATATTTGTTCAACGCGTTGACTTTTACCAATTTCATCAACAAAGCTTTTATCGATTTTCATTTTATCGATAGGCAATGTTTTAACATAATTGAACGAAGCAAAAGCAACACCGAAATCATCAATAGAAATTCGAATTCCCATGCGCTTTAGTTCAAGGCATTTCGCCAACACTCGCTCATTGTACACCAACAATTCCGTTTCAGTAATTTCAAATTCAAGATACGATGTGTCAACATTTGTTTCCTCAAAAATGCTACTGACTGTTTTGATAAATAGTTCACTGTTTAATTGTTTTGCCGACAAGTTCACTGAAACGATAAATTCATCAAAACCTTTTTGAATCAATGTATTTATATTCTCACAAGCTTGACGCAATATCGAATAACTAATCTGAACAATGCTCCCACATGCTTCTGCAACTTCCAGAAAATGATACGGCGTTAAAACACCACGGCTGGGATGTTGCCACCTTGCAAGTGACTCATAACCGATTATCTTTTTTGTACCATCTCGCTTCACTAAAACTTGCGGTTGATAATACGGTATAAATTCATTATGCTCACATGAATGTTTCATTTCCGCGATGAGCTTAAATCGTTCTGTAATTGTTTTTGAAATTTCGGGAGTAAAGACTACATAACGCTCAGTATTTTGTGTGTTTGCTTGCAAGTTAGCTAGCTCAGCATTATTGATAATCTCCTCCGCGTCCATTCCGATTTCATATAAACAAATTCCTACTGCAGCTGAAATAGAAACTTCAAAATTGTTTATCATTTTAATTTCGGAGACAAAATTAGATAGCACTCGTGAAAATATGATAGCGTCATTTTGATTATCGATTGAATTATGCAGCAATAGAAAGTTATCACTGTCAGTTCTCGCCAAAACGCCAACATTGTTGCCAACCAATTTATGAATTGCATCAGCAAACTTCACCAAAACCAAATCACCTATCCAATGTCCGCGTACATCATTTATGTACTTGAAGTTTTTAATATCGATACTAAACACACAAAAACCAGTTTCGGTATTCGCAATTTTTCTTTCGACTGCCCGCAAAAAATAATCTCTGTTATACGCTTGAGTTATCGTGTCAATTTGTAAAAGATGCATATACTCATTATGCAAAAATTCTTTACGCTTAATTTGTTCTTGCATATATTTATTCTGGTCTACAATCTGTTTGCTCTTCCTTAAAACATTTGCATTTATATTTTCCGCTTCATAACTCAAAGCAAGCGACTCTACAATCAACGCTGTAAAGTCATGAAAAATTAAAACGCCACCAAGCAAATCTCCATACGCATCTTTTTGAATTGCATATTTTAATTTTAAATATTTTTTTTTGCTAGTGCTTACTTGAATAATACCCTGATAATTCCTTTTCAATTTTTCCATATCAAAATTTGCTGGAAAAATTTTACGAATATCTTTTTGCATTACATCTTTAAGCTCAAATAATTCCTTGAAAAAAGCATTCGTGTAAATGATTTTAAAATCAGCGTCAACAAATGCAACAGCATCTTCCAAACTATCGAAAATCTTTAGCGAAAAAACTTGCGGGAAAATTTTATTCTGCGGAATATATCCAAGTATTTGTATAGTTACCAAAAGCATTACACCAAAAATAACTGGTGCAAGTGTCGGCATCTTGTATATATGCATAGCTGGCAGGATTACATCAATTAGCGGCAATGCAATATTACACAGAATCCACAATGCAATATTTTTTTTCACAACTGATTTTGAAATGCTTTCCGCAGTTCGTCTTTGTATTATCAGCACGCAGAGAAAAAGTAAATTTAACTGAAACAGATTTATTGCATTTGCAATTAAAAAATATATAGAAGTATTTGACCAACCATAAACATTTATCGTTGATAAATTCTGAAATGTCAATGGCACAATAGATAAAACCAGTGGCGGTTTAAAATACATAAAAACAAAAATTATTGCTACAAAAAAACAGGCTATCAAGTTTGTGATTATGCACGTAAATTTTACAATGCGTTTTTTTTCTGCCTTAATATTTTTTTTGTAATGCTTTGCCAAAATATCAACTGTCAAGACTACAAGAACTGGAAACAAAAGTAGCGTTGTAATATTGGCATAAAGCGCAAAAGTGTATGCAGTAAAAATACTTGAGGACAAATGCATAAAAGCATAAAAGACTGCAGCTAGAGAATTTAAACCAAGTGCAATTTCTGTCGACCACGCAAGAATCGTGTTATGATAAAAGTAACGCCTGTATGCGTGCCCAAGCGTTATTATTATCGCGATAAAACAAGTCAACGGATATATATATTTGATGACAGTCATCATAATTCTTTTCCCAGTATATTCGATGCAAATGAGATGAAGCTTAAATCTTCCGTTAAAAAAGATTTATCCTGCAAGCTAATCGTCAAATAGAAGAAACCTTTTAGCTGCTCGTTATCTAAGATTGGACAAACCAATACCGATTGCCAAGTAGGAAAGTTAAGCTCCCCAATATCGTTCCCGATAACTTCTTCTGTACAAAACCCAATCATCGTATTTGCTGCCTGCTGCAAAAACTGAGAATTTATTTTTACATCTCTGTTAAAATTTTTTGCCTTAACTGTTATCACCGTCTTAGGTGGTTGATCCAGATTATCATTCTCAGCAATTACATCTGGATAAACCAAGCTAACTGTTTCGCAATGCATAAAGTCTAAAAGTTTGCTAAGATATGTATGTATCATTGCCGACGTTGATGCATAGCCAGAAGTTATCAAAACTAATTTCAGTATGCAATTTATTTTATCGAAGTACAAACTTCCATTGTTGGAATAAAGCTTGGAGTATAGCGGCTGACTTATAATGCCTTTCTCTGCGGCAGGAAAATAAATAGAGTTTTTATTTGCACCCAAGCTGCTCGCGTACAACATTGCGACACGAGCCTTATCAACTATGCTATCAACTGTAACATCGTCATCACCCAGCGATGCCATACCAAATGTTAAAAAAAATGGCAAATCAACATCGCTAAATTTCAGTGCGTGAATTTTTTCCTGCATCGCTTCGACTTTCTTTAGTATATCGTTTTTATTTTCTTCGTAGAATAAAACTGCAAACTCATCGCTTGCATATCGGCTCACAATATCATTTTGAGACAAATGTGCACTCACAATATCAATCACAGATTTAACGATTTTATCTGCTTGCTGCTGCCCCAAAAACGACTCGATCATCTTTATATTTTCAAGTCGGAAATATCCGACAGTCATTTTATGATAATCATTTATTGAATAATCAATGCTTGAACGCAGCACATCTTCAAAGTGCTGAACATAAACTGCACCAGACGTAGGTTCAGTAATTAGAATATTATTCAATTCATAACTTGACAAAAGCGAATTCAAAAGTGGTAGTAATTTTTTGCATTGATGAATTCGTCGATTGCTCAAAATTGAAATTTCTTTTTGCACACACATCAACAACTTGTACTTCGACTTGGTACGACTCTTATCGAAATGGATAGGCACTGTAATTAAATCAAAGTTATATCGCTCAGCGAGATTTCGTATTTCGTCAAGTCCACCTTTCTTTAATGCTTTTTCATAATCCAAAAGTCCAATATGATTTTTGTTTGTTGGAAATATAAACCGCTCAGGCTTATCCTTTCCCATTACCAAAATATTTGCATAATTAGCAAACATTTTTTGCATTATAAAATTGAGTACCAAGCAAATATTTTCTTTGAAATCATTTGAAAAGTGCTGCACAGTTTCAGTGATTGTTTGATACCGCAGCACATCATCATTTGCATAAAAAACTTCGCACAGCAGTATTTCTGCAAAGTCAGGACTCTGCATCAGTAGTTTCAAATCATTCGAATTCAAAAGTCGCTTAAAACCAACCTTACTTACTTTTGCATAAAAAACATTTTCGGTAATTTTTGTTTTTCCTATTTTTATAAAATCATACAAAATTTGAAATGGAGCTTTAAATGCATACATATTAAAGATATATAACTTTTTATCATTAGGTATTTGCTCCATAAAATCAAGAATAAGTTTTTCAACATTGATAAATACCAAAGCACCGTGTGCATATTTTCTTTTTTTGAAATAATGCAAAGCAAGTTGCTCATTAACAAGTATTTCAAGTAGTGGAGTCCTTTGTCTCTTAAGTTCAGCGATTGCTTCTATGATATATTTTTCTGCATTGTGTTCATCTAAAACTGCCTTTATAACTTTCAATCTAATATTTGTTAAAATATTTTTATCAAAAATATCTTTGCAAAATTCTACAACTGCTAAAGCAAAATCGTGAAACAAATTAAACTTATGCATTGCAATACTAATAGAAATAATATTTACTACCTCTGCTAGTAAATCATAAACTGCTCGCGATGAACTTATTTTCAAAATGACTGCCAAGTTTTTCTTTAATTTTACATTATCAACCAATCCCGTTTTTAGAGCCGTAACAAGTTCTATCTCAAAGTTAAATGCTTGTTTACGCTCAATGTTAGACGACTTGCTGCGTGCCATTTTAAAATTTGCCAAACATTCATCGTATTCACATAATACCAAATTCATATTTGCATTCAGTGCATAAAACACACTATTAAAGTCTTCCTGTAAAACACTTATCGAAGAATTTTTCAGCGCAGCAAAAATATTATCTCTCGCCGTAGCTGCCTTGACATAGTTATTTCGTTTCAACAGCAGATTATAAGTTAAAAGCAAAACGAACGCATAGACATTTGCAACAGAGAAGCTTATTACAACGAGTTTTGCTTTGGCTAATGATAAATAATGCTCTGCCAAATCCAACTTTCCAATATCGCAATACAGCATACTCAAATTTACATAACATATTAAAACGTTTTGTTCAAAGTCAGAAGCAGTCGCTATCTCCAATGCCTCAAGATACGATTGCTCAGCATGCGGCAAATCATTATCATATTGCATATACATACTTGCAATATTATTCAATGCATGCAGCATATTTTTTGTATCATTATATTCTTTCGCATTGATATAACTTAATTGGAAAAATTTATATGCATCATTAAATGAATGAGTAAAAAACTCAATGTTTCCCGCATACCGATATAATTCACTCAAAATTTTTTTATTCTCATAAGTTGTTTCAATCTGTGAAATTAAATGTGCTAATTTCTTTTTTGCCGACTTTCGCTCATTATTAATTACATCTTGAACAATTTCAATTTTATCAAGACAATGCTGTTCCTCAATGCTAAGTTTATCAAACGCAGAAATACACGCCATTAATTTTTCGACTTCTGCTTTATATTTTTTCAAATCGCTAACTTCGTATAAAACATCACAATACGCAAAATAATATTTCAGCAAAATCTTTTTGTTTTCAACTTTGCCAATCGATGCTTCCATGCGTGAAAATGCCAACAACGCTAAACCGAGTTTTCCCAATCCACTATACACAGTCGCAAGCTCAACTCCAATATCAACCTGCGAATCTATTGGAGCATTTTTCAACATCATGTATGCCTGCTTATAATTTATAATTGCACTGTGATAGTTGCATTGGAGACTTTCTTTGCGTGCTTTCGATATCAACAAATCCAGCATGACCTGTTTCTCTGCAAGATAATCATAGTGAAGGAAAATCTCATCCGCAAAAATATCATCCGTCTCATCTTTTAAAATGTCCAAAGCACGAAGGTGCAACTCTTTTTTTTCATCTGCCGTTAACGAATTATAAAATGTGATTTGCAGCATTTTTTCATCAATGCGATAAATTTCAGGTTTAACTTCTGATATAAAATTATTGTCAATAAAATCAGCAAAAATATCATCGATTTCGGATTTAAGAATTGACGGTAGCAATTTTTCTATAAACGACTTTTTTATGTAAATCTGAAATATTGAAATATTTTTAAATATCCAGGAACGCTCAGTAAAATACTTACTAAACACATTTTTTGTTAATTCAATAATAGAATCAGGAATGTCAAAAAAGTGTGAAATGTTATAAACCTCAGGATGAATTTCCCAATAGCCTTCACTCTTATTTTTCCAAAGATCATTCCTCGCTAAAAGTTTATCAATTAGATTTATCGTAAAATATCGATTGCCCCCTGTTCGTTTGTTTAGTTCCTGTGCAATAATTCGCGGTTCCGTTCGCATAAAAAGCATACGCTTAATGAGCGTTGCCGTTTCAAATTCAGAAAGCTGATTTAATTTTATTTCATCACAATTTTTCAATTTACAAATATTTTGATATGCGGTTTTAAAATAGTTTTCTGCGTTTACAAAATCTTTCGAAAATGAAAGCACAAAAAATATACGCATCATATTTAAACCTTGCATAATATTTGAAAAAATAAACTCAAGCGTAAACTTATCTGCAAGATTTAAATTATCAATAATGATAACTTGCGGTTTTATCAAACTAGCTTTTTTTATTACGGTATTTATTTTTTCAACCGCACTGTACGTTTTCCCCGCTTGATAATTTCTATCGGATGCAAATTCTTTGATTTGTAGATATATCGTATTCAAATCGATATCGTGTTTTAATATCGGATATTTATCTAAAATATTCGAAAGCAGTTTTAAAAAAAAGCTGTACGATTTTCTTTCAACAGAAACAAAATGAGAATCAACGCCTTCAAAAGTTAAAAGGAAATGGAGCTCATCTAAAAACGTAGTTTTGCCGCAACCTAAATTTCCAGTTATCAAAAAAATATTGTGTTTGCTTTCCAAGTTATCATCAGTAATTTCTCTGATAATCCGCGTAATATCTTTTTCTTGACTCATCGTTATAGGCGACATATAGACATAACTATACACATCACTACAGTCAATGCAAAAATTTGTATCAAGCTTTTTATTTATATCGGCAATCACCTGATAATAAAAGTCATAAATAATCGCACTATATTTTCCCAAACAAATATTTTCACATACCGTTAAAATGCACTCTAGTATTTTATTTTTATCATCAGCTAAAAATTGATCTTTATAAGTTTCGCGTATAACTTGAATATTTTCATAAGCATCTCGCGTTTTTGAATAGCCATCCAACAAAGATAAGAACAACGTCGCAATATTTTCAAAGCGATACTCTGTAGAGTGATTTTTTTCCCTCAGCGACAAAGTGATTAAATCGTTTGCTTTCACAGTAAAAGTTTCGCCATTTGTATTTGCGAAAAAATCATCGATTGAATCGAGAGGATGCACATAGCCATTGATTATGCCTAAATTTTCGCAACTGCATATTTGCACAATCGTTTTGAGAATTTCATTTAAATTAAACGGGTCAATAAGTTCTGCAAGCGGAAAATAATCTTCATGCAACTCGTGCGTATAATAATAAACATTTTGTGTGATGCCGTTGCTTTCAAATGCAGTTGCTCCAAAATCATAGTTTTTGAAAAACAAATCATTTTGCATCGTCTTGATTTGTGTAAAATGTTTTTTTATAAATTCTTCTGAAAAACTTGAGAGATAATCAGGTTTAACAATCGATAAGCCCAATGTTTTATTTTCGTGCTGAAAATCCATCACTACAAAGCTCAAAAAATTTTTGCCGACATAGTGAATTTCACGAACAATTTTATACTGATTATTTATCATCTCCATAATCAAATATTATATCACGGAGGTAAAAATTATTCTATGAGTGCTTTATTATTTTTCAGGCAAAATGTTTTTAGATGCCAACACCCAAAATTTTTAACAAATGGGAACCTCGAAAAATCTAACCGAGTTTTTAGAGATGCCCACATAAAATCACCTAACCACGCTTAAAACTTAACATTACAGCCCCGCTCAATGTATCGCCTCTTATAAAAAAAAGCTAAAAGTGATACACTGTACCGCATGAAAACAGAAGCAAAAAAATTAATGGATTTTATCGATGCATCACCCTCAATGTTTCACGCAGTTGAAAATGCGTCAGAATATTTACGTCAATGCGGTTTTACAGAATTGCACGAAGGCGAGCGTTTTGAGTTATCACCGAACGGCAAATATTTTGTCAACAAAAACTCTTGTGCAATTATTGCATGGCAAAACGGTGCCGACATTCGCGCTGGCTTTCACGTCATCGGAAGCCACGTCGACAGCCCGACGTTCAAGATTAAACCAAGCCCAGAAATGGAAGTTATGGGACACTATGTAAAACTTAACACCGAAGGCTACGGCGGTGCAATTCTTTCAAGCTGGTTCGACCGTCCGCTTTCAGTCGCAGGAAGAATTTACGTCGAAGGCAAAAACACCTTTGAGCCGAAACAAATATTGATTAACACGCAGCAACCAGTGTTGGTTATTCCGAATTTAGCAATTCACATGAACCGCGACGTTAACGACGGATACAAGTACAACAAGCAAAAAGACACATTGCCTTTGTTCACCGTGGTAAACGGCAAAAAGCCAGAAAAAAATGCGTTTATGGAATTCATCGCAGCACAAGCAAAGGTCAACATTTCAGAAATCCTCGGTTACGATTTATTTTTAAACGACTGCACGCCGTCAACATTTATCGGAGCGGACAACGAGTTTTTTCTCGCAGGAAAAATCGATAACCTCGGCATGGCTTTCGCTTCACTCGAAGCTTTGGCAAACGCACCCGAAACCCAAACAGGAAAAATGATTTGCCTTTTCAACAATGAAGAAGTCGGCTCTGGAACTGCAGCTGGTGCAGGCAGTACTTTTTTTGCAGACATTTTAAAACGCATTGCTTTTTGCGAAGCCGAACGAAAAGGTGAAAAAAACGGTTTCGAGTTTTTTCAGCAAATGCTCCACAACTCGTTTTTAATTTCAGCCGACCAAGCTCACGCCGCTCACCCAAACTATTCCGAAAAAAACGACGTAACTTGTTTCCCGATTATCAACGGCGGCCCCGCAGTTAAAAGTGCAGCAAGCATGAGCTACACCAGTGAAGCAAACACAGTCGCCGTGTTCAAAAAACTTTGCAAAGATGCTGGCGTCCCGTGTCAAGATTTTGTCAACCGCTCAGATATGCGTGGCGGTTCAACTATCGGCCCAATCACAATGCAAAACCTCCACATCAAAAGCGTCGACATTGGTAATCCGATTTTTGCAATGCACTCCGTTCGCGAATTGGGAGGTTCGTCTGACCAAGAAGCGATTTGCAAGGTGTTCCAAAAGTTTTTTGGCTGATACTTAATTTTTGCCGACAACTTCGGCGGTACCTTTTTGGCTTCCGCAAGTAGGTTTTGATGTTTACCGTAATAGTTTTTTCCGCGATACTTCTTGGCTTAGTTTGGAAGCTGAAACCCACGCCTGCGAAAACAAACAACGCTTCGGCTTTAATAACGCATATTATGTTTATAGCTGGAGCGTTCGCAGCTCTGTTTATCGCAGGCTTTCTCGAAGGTGTTTTCTTTAATGCAAGCAGTGTGCAACGCTTACTGATAAAATCGCCACAGTCTTTTTCAAATGCGGCAAAAGCAATTTTTGTTTCGCTCACCGAAGAGCTCACAAAGATGTGTGTGTTCACTTTTTGTGTGCGTATTGTTGCATCTAACCTCAATCAAAAAAAATCGTTGCACACCGATGTGATAAATACAGCCGCATTTGTGTTTGCACTCTTTTTTGCAACATTTGAAAATATCGCTTATGCATTGCAGTATCCTGAATGTCCGCTTTCCAGAATTGCAACAGCAACACTTATACACATCGGCGTCGGGTTATGGTACCCAGCAATTTTTACTGGCAAAAAACAATACTTATTCTTTGCGGTGATGTTGCACGCCATCTATAATTTTTCGACAAATTACCGTTTGTTATTTTTTACCTTTGGCTTTATATGCTTATTGTTATGTATGCGGAATGTTATCAAATACTTTCAAAAATAAACTTACTGTTTTTTAAAATGCACACGCATAAGCGTAAAATAAAACACATTCAAAAATGAACCGAACAGAATCGTAAACCACCAAATATCATAATGCAGAACAGGATTAGTTAAACGCACAAAAACATCGCCCATCACTTCACGCATATTTGCAAATATATCCCAAGAGTTCCAACGTAAAAACCGCCCAAGATAAATTCCGAAACTCGCCAAGAAAAGAGATGCACTCGCAAAGATTGCAGTGTGCTTTTGATTAAATTTTTTTTGCAACGTACGCTCAATATATTGCAAGCTTAAAAAGCCATAGAACAGACCAGCAGTTGCATACGACATCAATAAAACCAAATCAAACCACTTCACACGCTGATCCGCAATCCGCAAATGAATAAAATCCGTGATAATATACGGTGCATTCGGAAAAAATAAAAGCCACAAAGCAATCAAAAGCATCGAACAAATTGAATATTTGTTTTTTGAAAAATACACAATAATCGAAAGCAATAATGGAACTAAAGCTAAAATTAAATTCCAACCTAAAAATAAAAAAAACTTATCCCGTGTGAGTATAACTCGAACAAGTGAAAGCAAACAGCAAAAAACAAAGGGCATCAAAATAACGACGAACAAATCTCGCTTCGGTTTTTCGCAATCAAAAAAATTATCCATAGCTTACTAAATATTTCTGCTTCGTGCAGATAACAGGATTTCATTCTATCGATGAAACAAATATTTTTCAAGTCTATGTTTTGTAATCTAAATAATTTAACAAGACTTTTTTCCTCTCTTTCGCTTGCAAAAAACAGCCAAATACAATATGATACATTTATGCACAAAGATGACATTTTAACTTTTTTGCGTTCAGGCACTTCTAATACTCCCACCAAACAGCCGCACGTTTTACTTGCAACTGTTTCAGGTGCAGCTTCAACCAAGCCTTCTATGATTCGCTTTTTTAATGACGATGTGGACGCAATCGATATTATCACAACAAAGAGTTTTCAAATCAACATAAACAACGGAAATCCCGAACCGATAATTTGTGAGCCAGAAATCGGCACGTACGGAAATTCGGTAGGCTTGCGTAATCCCGGAATGCTAATTGCACTGGAGGAACTGAAAACGCTGCGGGCAAAAAAGTCGGTCAGCAAAGTGCTTAATGTTTCGCTTTCGGCATCTAACCCCAAAGATTTTATCACTTTAGTGAAAGCATTTGCAGATGTTGCCGATATGCTTGAATTAAATTTTTCATGCCCGCATGCAGCAAGCGGTTTTGGTGCATCAATCGGTGGCACACTGGAAATCGCGGAAAGCTATGTTCGAGAAATAACCGCCGCAGTGCCAAATTGTCCTGTTCCTATTTTTGTCAAGTTGACACCGAACGTTCCGAACATTGGTGAAATTGCTGCGGCTTGCGTTCGTGCAGGTGCGGACGGCATCGTCGCCATCAACACAGTTGGGCCAGAACTTTACATTGAGCCACACGCACAAAAACCAATACTGAACAACAAACTCGGTGGCAAGGGCGGAAAAAGCGGCAATGCGATATTTGAAAAAGCTTTGTCCGCAATAAAATCAATACGCGAAGCCGTTGGCACTTCCGTCCCGATTATCGGAATGGGCGGAGTTTCGACAGGCAAGCAAGCAGCCGAAATGATTCAAGCCGGTGCAGACGTTGTAGGTATTGGCTCGGCTCTTGCACGCGTCCGCCAAAAGCACTGGCAGGAATATTTATCAGCCGTGAAAAACGAGGCGGCAGAACTTTTGAAAGGCGACACCTCTGTTGCGTCAGATTCCGAAAAGTTTTTGAGTCAAACACCACGCATGCAATACCGTGAACACACTGTTACAAAAGTTGAATATGACGGCGATGTCGTTATTTTGGAGCTTGACGGTGAAATGGATTATCAAGCTGGTGAATTTGTTTTTTTGTGGCTTCCCGAAGTCGGCGAAAAACCTTTCACGATTGCACTTTCAAAGCCCCTCACATTTATGATAAAGCAACGCGGCAATTTTACCAAAGCGGTATTTAATCTGAAAGCTGGTGATAAAATTTACGTCCGAGGTCTTTACGGTGAAGGCGTGCCACTCACCAACGCAAAAAATGCAATCCTTGTGGCAGGCGGAACAGGCATTGCTGTCTTGCCAAAACTTGCCGAGCATTTGTGCAAAAAAAATGTTACCATCAAAACTTTCGTCGGAATAAGTGGCACATGCGAAGAAGGCTGTGAAGTCGCACATAATCCGCAAAACGTAATCGAAGCATCATTGGCACAATGCGGTGAATTCACACGAGTTATCGACAACGGAGTTATTGCACGCGTTCTTTCAGTTTTGGAAAACAAAGCTCAAAATTATTCAACATCGGAAACAACTTTTTACATCGTCGGTCCAACACAGTTTTTCAACCGAGCTGCTGAAATACTTATAACCAAAGGCTTCTCAAAAGACGAAATTTACATCTCGCTTGAAAAGCTCACTCGATGCGGTGTCGGCTTATGCGGAGAATGTTCATGCGGTAAAAAACTGACTTGCCAACACGGAACTTTCGTTTCATATCGCGAGTACAAAACGCAGGAATAAATCCACACCGCCTAAATCAATTCCGTCGCACTAATCCAAAATTGTTATTTCAACGCGACGGTTTTCTGCCATACCTTGCGGCGTATCATTTGACACAAGCGGTTTTGAGGCTCCAGCACCTGAATACAAAAATTGCTTTTCTGGAATACCGCGTTTTGTAAGCTCCGCTACAATTGCAAATGCTCGCAACTCCGAAAGTGCTTTCTCGTTAGCTGGCTGCCCCGTACTTGCGGTGTGCCCCTCAACAAAAAACTTTTTACCAGAAAAATTTTTTAGCACCGCAGCTATTTCATCGAGTTTTGATTCTTCGCCAGCAAGAAGCGTATCTTTGTCAGCAACAAAGCGTAAATTTTTCAAACGCAACTGCAAACCTAGCTCCGTGTTTTCAACAGTGTAGGTTGAGCTCTTTTTAAACTCAATCTTCGGTACGGGACTTTCATTTCCATTCGGTTGTGTTTCGATAGCTTTTATTTTGTTGTCGCCACCAATAGTTATTTTTCTTGAAGTATCAACGTAATTAAAAAAGTGCAGTAATGTTCCCTCATTTTTGACAGTCGTCCCATCATTATACGTAAACTGCTCCGCCGTTTTTTCTCTGACAAACATAACATTCTGATTTTTTATCGAGAGAAAAATTTCCATATCACGTGTGCCAAAGATATTTTTGAATAGAGGATTCACCGCGTTACGAAGTGCGTACTTTGCTTGGATTTTAAGAACATCTTCACCAAGGTAGTCGGCATGCCCTGCATAACTAAATCGAATGATGACGGGCAAGACAACTGCACCTCTTTCTTTCAGCGGAAAAATCGATACGAGTGCAGTATCGTCCCAATATGTCCCGATTGACATTCCCGAATAATCCTTGTCGAGCGTGTCAAACATTTCACGCAAAAGCGGAAAGCCACTATCTTCGATGAATTTCTCAGTGCCGTCGGAATGTTTTGTAAAAGCGACTGGCAAAACTTCATCCGCTTTTTTAACCTGTGAAACCAAGTTGCGACGAGTGTCCTGCACAACAAATGTTTTGCCAGAAAATTTTTCCGCGTTTGCCGTTGCATTTCGTTTCAAGTATGTTTCGCTTTCACGGTATGTCAAGCCAGCATATTTCCCGTTGATGTAAGTGCGGTAGTCAGAGCGTTCTTTGATGACAACCGTACTTTCATTGCGGAATATCACAGTGTCATTGGCTGCACTTTTAGGCTCCTCAGCAGGCACAGTTTGCTCGACGGCAGATGTTTCAGTTTTTTCGCCGTACTCTCGATGCGACGAGCTGATTTTTGAACCTGTAGTCTTACACGCCAACAACATAAGGCACGCAACCGCCGTCAACGCAATACACAAAAAGTTTTTCATAGAATTCACGCTAGCATTATACCACAAGATAAAAATATATTCATCGTGGCATCGTATGCAATTTTTAGACTAGCATAGCCCTAAATCTAACATTTATTCAAAAGTGGGGAAACCTCGAAACGCTTCGACACTGCAACAATGAACTAAATGCAAATGCCTAACCGTCAAGGTTTCCCATCACTTACTCAAAGACTACTTCTTCTGAGCGGTTTCGATATAGCCGTTCATCTTTTCCTTTATCGCATAAGCAAGTACAGGATTGGATGTTCCATTACCATACACCTTCCCATCGGTAGTATCCGATGAACTTACTCCTATGTCCCAATTAGGAACTGTAGTCGTGCTAATATTTACTTTTGAATCTTTTATAACACCATCATTCTTCCACACACCTACGTTTATATTGTCCTGCTGAACACGACTAGCGGTAGGCACAATTGAAACTTCCCACTTACCTGTAAAGTAGCCTTTGTCATCTGTACCTTGAACACCACCAGCAACACCAGTTGTTTTATCCACGAGGTAGGCAACTTTTGAACGTCCTGCAGAAGCAGAGTAATAGCCAATATATGGCACTGGGTTACCATTTTCATACACCACGTCCAAACTGATGTAGCTTCCCGTTATACCGTATGAGTCCACGGTAGCAGTCTTAAAGTCCGTAGCATCGTAATTAGAAAGATACGCGTACCTTAGATTTGCCAAATCAGCGTCATAGGCAGCAATATGTATACCGCCTTCTTTATCCACGGCTATTTTACAATATTCGCCAATGTTCTGCTGACCGAAAACATTCACAGGTTCTTTCCAATTACCGTTACCGTTACCACTTGGCGACGCATTATTGGTGTTTTGCGGACCTTTCTTGTAAGTGTATTTGAGCATACGACTGGTTTCATCAAACCATACAAATACTGCAACGTCGCTGGCAGCATCCGTTCCAGACACAACACCGAGTGAAAGATACGTTCCCGTATTATTTCCAGTATTCTTAACGCTGGTGCCTTCCATATACTCTCCTGCAATAAACGTTACCTTCGATTGATCATACGTTTTTATTTTTCGTTCCCAGGCAGAGTCGGCAAAAAGGCCAAAATTAACTTTAGTTGCTTGTCCATTTGCAAGAGTACCATATTTAAACCTAATTTGGTCGTTCAAGCCGTCATAATAAGCAAGATAGAGCCTAATTCCACTAGCATCTTGAGTTGCAGCCGCAAGCGAAGGATGCTGGATGCGGGTTTTATCAATAATATTTCCGCCTGTAGCATTAGTCATATCATTTACTTGACCAATAGCTTCCATTCGCAATGCATTACTACCACTGTAATTATTGTCAGGACCAATGCCTGGGACACCCCACATACTAGTAACGTAGGTGAACTTTCCAGCTTCCTGACTATTCGCGTTTGTATCTCTACCTACAGTTACGCCGTGTGCATTTCCAACACTATCATAAATAAAATCCACGCCACCGAAGTCATCATAGTTTTTATGCCATAGCACGTATGAGTTATTGCTTCCATTCGACATACTGAAAGAGTCTGGTCCATTCGCGAAGGCAAATCCAATCATTCCGTTTGCGGGATTTATACGCATAACAGGCTCGGTTATAATACCTCGTCCAGGCTGTGCAGCCCTGTTGTTAAATTGCCACACATCAAGTTCCACATCATCATTGAGCTTATCGTTACTTCCAGTTTTCACACCCTTGTTGTAAGGCTTGTCGTTGCTGTTCGTATTGTTGATAGCCGCAACAGAACTTACCGTTGCTTCAAGTTTACCGCTTTTTGCAGCGGAAGCAAGCGTCAATTTCCAGACAGCGTCTGACTTGGTAACATTGCTTGACGGAATACTAACGTCCCCTACTGTATAGGCTGCATTGGCAAGGTTAAAACCATGTATCGAGATTGTTTCACCATCTCGCACTGGATAGTGTCCAAGTGCAGTACGTGCATACAAGTCTGGCTCATTACCACCAAGGATTGAAAGTGCAGTCGTTACCCCCGTGATATACGGCACGATATTTACAGCGGTTTTTGTTTTGTTAGCCTTATACCCGTACATATACGCATCGACTGCTTCAACAGGCACTGAATTTTTCAAAGTTGCCTTATTGTCTTTTACCTTTGTAACACGAGTTAGGTACTGCGTTTCACCCTTTTTGAACATAACGAACTGACCAGGTTTTACATTAGCAAAAATTGCATTTTCTGCCTCTTCCTCACTGGCTCGCGTTACGGTCATTTCTGTCGGCATATTAGAACCATTCGTTTCCGCAGAATTTTTACTTGCTCCGTCCGTTGCTACCACCTTAATTTCTTTTGCCGCTGCTTCTACAGTTGCTTTTTCAGTGTCCCAATCAAGCTGCCAAGAAACATAATAGCCCAGATAGTCCGCACCGAGTTTTTTCACGGTAAGTTTAGCTCCATCCGCCATTGTCTTATCGGACACCCATGTTCCATCAGTTTGACGTGTCGCCGTAACCGTTAAAGTGGTACTATTCGGTAACGTCGCAGTGATTTTTGTCAACTCGATATTGTCATAGGCAAAGCCACGGAGCGTTACCTTGCCAGAAACTTGCGAATTACCACTATCCTTGATTTCAATATGTCCGTTTTCTCTGCTGTTTCCATACCGAGAGTTGTCTGTTTCACTGTTCCAATGGAACGGCAGAATCACAACCGTCGGATCTGTTTCATCAATTGCTTCAAAAAGCGTGGTAATATCAACCTTTGAGTTAGAACTATCCACGCCCTTATTAAAGCCGTGAGCTTCATCCCAAACTTCGAGCGTTATTTTATGATTACCGTTTGTGATAGTCGTCAACATAGTTTCGTCAAGCACAATCTCGTTACCTGTCAGTTGTGTCAACGGTTGCACCTCTGCTGTACCTTTCATTACACGGTACCACTTTGTCCCTTCACCGCCAGTGCACGTAAACGTAATCTTTGAAGCAGTTTTGCTCTTGAAAGCAAAGTTGGAACTTACAACGTCAAGCTTCTGATTCAACTCATCAGTGATTGTCGTCGTAGTTTTTACTTTTGCTGCGTCATCATCAGTTGATGTGTCAGTTGCCACCGTTTCGCCACCGATTTGCGTAATAAGCTTAACAGCCGAAACTTGTACCGGTCTTCGGCGCACCACGATATCGTAAGCACCTTCATACTTATTTCCACTTTGATCGGTTACTTCGTAATGAAGCTTGCCTTTTCCATCCTTCAAGTTAGAAAGGTCAAGAAGCGTATTCCAAGCAACTTGGTTACCAAGTTCGCTCGTAATTCTGTTTACTGAATCGGTTCGAGTTGCTTTTGCTTCATTTGGTGCTTGATTAGACTTTACACCAGCAACTTCAACCCATGCTTTAACTTCCTTAACACCTGAACCATCATCGTTTGCAAACCCGCGAACATTCCAGCTCGCTTCTTTGACGTACGTCGGGACTTCGTACACAACATAGTTATGTCCACCTGGCGTAAATGTTGCACCTGTAGGCTGCTCCACAGTAAAGGTTACCGTCGAACCCGATACACCCGTCGGCTTTAACACAAAGTTATCAGCCAAAATGCGTTTGTTATTAAACGTAGTTCCAAGTGCAGTAGCGATTTTAGCATCAACAACGTTTGTTGCGGTAAAGTTTGCAGCGTAACCGCTTTCCTTCTTCTCTCCAAACACACCAATCGGCTTTTCCGTATCAAATCGGAAGTTCAACACACGAATTCCCTGCAACGGATTGCTGTCCTTCTTTTCTATAATCGTAACAGTTATAGAAAACTCTTTTTTATCCTTTGCAGTCTGTTTTAAGCTATCCAAATTAAGTTTGAGCTTTAACTTGTAATTCGTTATAGATCCAGATGTCTGCTCTGCAACCCAGCCTTTTGCCTTGAGCGCAGTCAAGTCCATTACAGTCCCAGTTTCCAAATCGCCAGATACCGACACTGCCTTAATTCCGGAGTCATCCGTTAAGTCTGCGTACAAGTATGCACCAGCACCTACCCACATATTCGGGGTATAGTTTTCAGCCGTTGCCTCACTTGCACCGACTTTCAAGTTTGCAATAGTCGGTGCTTCTTTGTCGATGGTGATCTTTATCGGCTCAGTCCAAGCACCATATTTATTGACACCATGCTTACCGTTGTACCCACGAACAGAGAAATACACTTCCCATCTATTGCTAGTAGTCGGATTAAGTTTTTCCGTTGCGGCATTCGCAGTATAGTTCCATGAAGCACCTGATTCGGTTACTTCTTTACCCATGCCAGCACCATTGGCATTTTTCCAGTCAAAGCCGTTAATAGTCGTGCCATTTGCAAAACCGGTTTCAGCACTAAAACCTGTTTTATTGGTAGAGAACTGAATGTACACTTTTGTTATGTCCGTCGGAGAACCTACAAACACACGTCCACTTCCAAAAATCTGGATGGTGCCACCCAATACTTCTTCTGCCCTCGGTGAAAGCACTGCCATAACAGGTTTTGTCGCGTCTGGATTATACACAATTTCTATTTTTCGAACCTCGGCGTTGCCTACATTGTCTTCCACCAAAATATACATCGGTATCTTATAGTATAAACCCGACAGAGCTCCGTATTGTGATGCATTAGTTGCATTTCCGAACATACTTTCCAAATCGCAGTCAAATGCCCACGAACCAACCGTAGAAACATCCATATCTTTCCAGCCAGCAGTTTCCTTTGTCGGAACACCTTCGGAAGTCTTTCTTATCATCCACTTTGTCGATTCGCTTTTTACTCCAGATGTTGCTTCGGCATCATCAGCAATCGTACCGTTGATACGAACAGTCCCAGCAACAACATCTGCATCACCAGGATATGACTTCGTTACGGTAGGTGCCTTCTTGTCCACAATGATTGGCTTTTCGTTCTCTGAGGAACTACCAGCATTGTCAATCGCGGTTATCTTGAGCTTTCTCGCACCATGATTCAAATTATTCAGATTGACCGACAACTCAAATAACGTATTATCCGTAGCATTTCTAGTCATAGCCTGTTTTGTACCACCATCAAACTGTGCACTAACCTCTTTGATGCCGCTTGCATCACTAACCTTAACTTGAAGCGTTATTGATTCACCTTTAAATTTTTGGTTTTCAGCAAATTCATTGTAGGTTGACTCACCTGCACGTGCAAACTTAACGTGGTCTATCTGCGGCGGAAACGTATCTAGCTTAAATCTAATTTCCGTTCCAACAGGCTGTACAGACGACCCTGCTTCTGGAATACTTGTTGCATAAACGCGTGGCTGAGTTAGTTCCCCTGTAGTAGCTGAGCTGATAAACACTCCTTCAGCCTTATCTATCACTTTAAAGTAAATTGTTTTATCCCCGTCAGTATTAGCAGCAAACTTATACTCCCAGCTTTGACCATTCAAATTAATCTTCGATCCCCAGTTCGAGCCATCTTCACTGATGTAAAATTCCTTTATCGCACCGTCGTCATCTTGCACATAACCACTCAGCGTTGACTTCGTCAAGTAAGCTGGAGTCGAATTTGTAGAGAATGCTGATAAACTCGTAACAACAATCTGCGGGCGGTCCGCATTCTGATTCACCTTGAGCGTAAGCGTTTTTACAAGTTCATTACCTGCCTTATCAGTTGCAATCGCCTTGAGTTTAAGCTCAGCATTATCGGGATACATCGACGTATCAAGGTCAAAATGCCAATTAAAGGCTTGTGTTCCGATAAATTCAGCTGTCGTAGCAGAAGGAACTGAGCTATTAGAAACAGAGCCAGCGACCAATTCACTACCGTCGTCTTTTACAATCTTAACCGACGCTAATTCCTTATCATCGCTTGCTGTGCCTCGAATCCTTACTTTTTTATTGACTTCTGTAGGTTGACTATCGTCAGGGTCTATAAACGATAAAGTCGGTGGCGTACTATCTTTCAGCAAAGTAAAAAGTGCAAAGTCTTGCGTGTTGCCTGCATTGTCAGTAAGCCTAACCATTACCGCACCGTCTTCAATTTGTGATTGCGGAATAGTAGCTGTATACGTGCCACCGCTTCCAGTTGCTGTAATAGCAGACGGCAACGTCGTATTGCCAATTTTAACAATTTCGGCAGTTTTTAGTCCGCTACCGCCTGCCACATCACTTGCCGTAAATGTAAAGTTTACACCAGGTGCACCGTCTTTTACGAGCTTTGTCGTAACGCCAGTTTGCCCGTCAACAGTGCCGAGTGTACAGGTGTTAGGACGAACCATATCGACTTTTACAGGAATATTAACGGAAGTAGTATTTCCAGCGTGATCCAACGCTGAGACAGTAAGAGTACCGTTAAATGCACTATCGCACGAAAAAGAAAAAGCACCGTTACCAACAACTTTCACATTAGAAGGTTCCGAGCTTAATGCATATTGGAGCTTATCTACGCCACTTCCAGTGCTTCCGTCTTCAGCTTCGGCTTTTACGTCCATCGAATTCTGGCTGTACCAACCGTTGCTGCTCACAGGAAAAATGTATGGTAGCTTGCCTGCTGTACCGTCGGTTTTCCATGTAGGGTCTACTGTATCGATTGTGAGCTCAACCGATTCTGGTATTCCAGAGGCTCCGTCTTTATTTTTTGCCGATACTGTAAGTGTCCACTTTCCGTCTTTCGCACTTGCAGGAATAGTTAATTCCCACTTCACAGTGGCTGACTTTTTAT
>CALAEM010000121.1 GCA_937890985.1 uncultured Treponema sp.
TTGGTAAATGATGGAGAACTTAAAATCCGTTTTGGATTTTAAGTTCTCCCGTGAGCTGCACATTCGGTGAATTGGGTCAAAGACAAATGGAACGCTCGAGCGTTTTTGATGAATTTGGATTCCTGTATTATTCGCAAGCGAGCTGTTGAATAAAAACTAAAAGTGTGATAGCATTCTGGAGTTACTGCACTTTTCGCTTTGTTGTAAAGGTGCCGAAATTCAGCAAGCTAGGTGAACAGATGTTTGCTCAGCCTGTGATTTTAAGGGTTAAGGAAGAATATGAAACCGAAAGCATTGGTGCTGCACGCACCTGGAACGAATAGAGATTATGATGCACAGAAAGCTTTGGAGCTTGCTGGTGCAGAGGCGGACATAGTTCAGATGTTTGAACTGAAAGAAAAAACGAAGCATCTTGCCGACTACCAGATATTGGTTGTGCCGGGCGGGTTTTCATACGCTGATGCACTCGGAGCTGGAAAGTTTTTCGCTTACAATATGCTGAATTATTTTTTTGATGACTTGAATGCCTTTGTCTCGGCTGGCAAGCCAGTTATCGGTATTTGTAACGGCTTTCAAGTGCTGGTTAAAGCGGGGATTTTGCCTGGAAGCTTTACCGAGTGCGCGATAAAGCAGGACGGATATAAAGCACCTGATGCTACGCTCACATTTAATGAGTGCGGGCATTTTGAGTGTCGCTATGTTGATTTGCTTCCCGAAAAGTCGGTGTGCATTTGGACAAAAGATTTAACAGAGAAAATTGTTTGCCCCATCGCTCACGGCGAGGGAAGATTTTTTGCCGAGGACGCTGTAATGCAGCAAATCAAAGAAAACAAACAAATCGCACTTGTTTATGCAGGTGCTGACGGCAAGCCAGCAAAAGGCGTTTATCCGTTTAATCCGAATGGCTCTGTCGCTGACATCGCTGGTATTTGCAACAAGCAGGGAACGGTTTTGGGATTGATGCCGCACAGTGAAAACAACGTTGTGCCGCGGCAGCGAACCGATGAAAAAACACAAAAGCAAACCGCCGCTTGTTTGGCTCTATGGAAAGCTGGCGTAGATTACGTAAAATAATAGCCTTGACGCAGCCTTAGTTTTAAATGCTTTCCAATGAGTAGCAACTGCAACGGTGCAAGCGTTTTGCAGTATTGCATAAAATCTCGATTTTATGTATAAAATTGACTATGAATTTAGAAGCATTTATTTTGGGCTGCGGGGGAATGATGCCTCTGCCGCACAGGCACTTAACTTCGGTGCTTTTACGGCGGGACGGCGAGCTTTTTTTGTTTGATGCAGGTGAAGGCACACAGGTTGCACTTCGCAAGTTAAATCTCAAATGGAAAAAAATCACAGCAATTTTTCTCAGTCACACGCATGCCGACCACATAACGGGACTTCCCGGTATTTTAATGCTTTCTTCACAAGTTGAACGAACCGAACCGCTTTACATAATCGGTCCGCCGAAACTAAAAGCTTTTATCGAATCGAGCCGCCAAGTTTTGGATATGTTTATAAATTACGAAATTATTGTCAAGGAAATAAATGAGGCGGGCGAAGTTTTTCGCGGCGATGATTTTGCGATTCGCTCTTTCAAGCTCGAACACACGAAGCCTTGTTTTGGCTATACTTTGGAAGAAGAACCTCGTCCAGGTAAGTTTAATCCTGAGCTTGCAAAAAAATGCAATGTGCCGATGGGCCCGCTTTGGGCGAAATTGCAAAACGGTGAAAGCGTTACCAACGCTGACGGTAAAATCATCGAAGCGAACGAAGTGGTAGGTGAAAAAAGATCGGGTAGAAAATTTAGTTTTGTAACTGACACGATATATTTGGATTCAATCGCAGAAGAAGTGAAGCATTCGGATTTATTTGTGTGCGAAGCTATGTTCGGTGCGGGCTTAGAAGCGGACGCAAGCGAGAAAAAACATATGACTTGTACGCAAGCGGCGAAAATCGCAAAAGACGCAGAAGTGAAAACTATGGCAATGATTCACTATAGCCCGAGGTACACAAATTCAGACTTAAAACAAAATTTAGTCGACGCACAAAAAGTTTTTCCGCAAACAATCCTTTCAAAAGATGGGTTGACGTTGCCGATTGAATACGAGGACTAAGCTGTGAGTTTATGAGCGAAGTAATCCTAAAATTAAGCAACATCACAAAAGTTTTTTCGGAAGGTGAAAAAAAAATCACAGCTTGCGATGACATTTCGTTTGAAGTGTGTGCAGGGACTGCGGTGTCGCTTCTTGGTTTGAATGGCGCGGGGAAGAGTACGCTGATACGCATTATCGGGACGCAGCTTGAACCGACTTCAGGCACGGCAAGCGTTTGCGGGTTTCCGCTTGAAAATACGCTGGAGATAAAAAGACGACTCGGTGTGCTTCATGAGAAAAATCCGCTTTATGAAAATATGACGGTGATTGAGTTTTTACACTTTTACCAAAATATGTATGGCATTGAAGACAGTGAGTTGATTGAATCGATTTGTGAGCAGTGGGATTTGTCGAACGTGAGGCAAAAGATTATACGAAACTTGTCGAAAGGCTTTAAGCAACGAGTTGGTTTAGCTGCTTGTTTGGTGCATAAACCAGAGCTTTTGATTTTGGACGAGCCGACTAGCGGGCTTGACGCATTGCAGCAAAGCGAGTTTGAAAAACGTATTTTGGGGCTGCTTCCGAAGACGACGCTGCTTTTATGCACACATGATTTGGAGCAAGCTGCAAGGCTTTGCTCGAAGCATATATTGCTGGTAAAAGGACGCGTTACCGCAAGCGGGACTGCCTCAGAAATCGAGGGACGGTTTTCGCACAACGAGCCGCGAACAACCGCAACCGAAACAAGCCCCGCGTCAATTTTACGAAAAGCATTTGAAACGTTTTTTTGAGATTTAAGCACGAATCGTTTTATGAAAGTGCAACTCACGGGAGAACTTAAAATCCAAAACGGATTTTAAGTTCTCCATCATTTACCAA
>CALAEM010000122.1 GCA_937890985.1 uncultured Treponema sp.
TTGGCAACCTCGCCTTCTTTTGCCATGTATGCAACTCGCCCCAGTCCGTCGTGCAGAACCGCCGTCCGCATTACACCGTTATTTGTACCGTCAGTTACGATTTTGTTTTCGGTAATGCTATACCAGAAACCGTCTTCAGGCGTACAGTATTCATATTTTGCATACGGTATCGTGCCCGTATCATAATCGCTGCGGACTTCCGTAATCCGCCCGAAATCATCGTAGCTATACCGTATTCTGTTTCCGCTTGCGTCCGTTTCTTGCAGTTTTACTCCAAGCTTTAAATCCCACTCGAGTAAGCCTGCGTACAAAAGGTTGCCACTTTTTCCTATCTCGCTTATCTTTACCGGATATATACCGAGCGTTCCGTCGTATTCATACGCTATCTTTTTTCCCGTCGGACTTGAAATCGAGGAAATGCTTCCTTCCGCCGTCCAAGTGATGCTGCTTTCCAAATACTGAGCGCTTTCATAATATTCCCGTAAAACTTTTATGGCTCCAGTGTTTCCGTCATAACTGCATTCCCGTTTTCGCAAAACCTTTCCAGCGTTATCACGTACCTCTATTTCTGTTGGTAGACTTGCAAAGTATTTTTCGTCCACCGCACGATATGATATAAACGCCGCTACATCATCGCTTGCATCTCCTGCAATTCCTTCATCGGTAAATTCATTTATATTGCCGAACTTGTCATATCCGTATCGTTTGCAGCTTCTTATTTCACCGCTTCCGATTGACGAATATTCTTTTTGCGTTACCGTTTCTTTTACAACCCGTGCATAAGGAGCTACATCGACTTCACATTCACTTATTTGGTATTCATTGCCTTTATGCTGCACAACAATCTTTTGCCTCATACCCTTTCGATAATATGCATCGTTATAGTATTTAGTTATGATTTCTTTTCCACCTTCCGTTTTCCTTATAACCTCACCAAAACCAAGAAAATCCTTGTACCCTCGGTCATAATACCCGTCATTGTAGCGGTACCTCACCGTATATTCCTGTATATTTACAATATTATCCAACTCACCGAGTGATATCGGTTGAGTATAGCTGAGCATACTTTTTTGCGTTACTTCACTTAAAACATACCGGCTCTGCGGCATTTTAACCGTGTTGCCTTCTCGTTTATAACGCAACTCGTATTCACCGCCAGTCGGAAGCGTGATTTTCTTTAATAAGCCTACTTTTCCCAGTTTGTTCAGTTGGACATATAATTCATCAGTGCCTGAAACATTAAATACCCTATCGGCTAAACCGTCTCCGTCGATATCGAAAAATCGTAAGCTCACTTCCGAGTTCGTATAACTTCCGCTACCACCACCTGAAGCATTTATAAGAACCGATATTTTCGGCGGATCCCAAACCGGAATGCCAATATTCACTCTTAATGAACCCGATAATCCAACGGTTGCACTCGTATTAAATTCAAGTGCATTCGGTATGTCTAATTCAGGGAATTTAGAAGTACCCATATTGTCAGATTTATACGGTACTTTAATCGTATCTTTCTGTCTATCCACAACATCGGTAATTACTTTAAATCCTTTTTGATAAATATCCAGTGGAACTATTTGCTCAATCAATATATTCTTACCAATAGATAAAAACTTATCCCCAGTATTTATTTCAACCGATAACGAACCGTCTTCAATGGATACTTTATCTGGCAGCCCGTCTCCGTTTATATCCATAAGCATCCGTTCCGTCGTGTTACGGCTTATGCTGTAGTTTACACCACAAGATACACCAACCGATACGGTAGTCGTTCCCGGTTTAGGAGTATTCCCGGCTCCACCTACATTTATCGAGCTGCCGTTACTGCTTATACTTCCAGAGTTTATATTTTCCGCTTTCCAATCTCCCTCAGGCGTAAATTCATCGCCTATATTTAAATTGACAAGTTCTTTCCCTTTATTTTGGAAATTGGCAAAATCAGGCAACCCGTCTCCGTTTATATCAATCAGTCCGCTTAACTGTGCTTGTGTGCCTATCGAACTATTGACCCCACCGCCTAAATTTGCATTAACCGAAATTGATTTGACCTTGCCGTTTGTTGATAGTTCTTTTGAAATCGAACCAGAACCAGACATTCCAGCTCCATTTGTATCCGAACTGTTAGTACTATAACTTAGCCCTATATTTTTATAATCTTTATTATCAATAATTGATTGTTCTTTGGTTAAAGCTTGAACATTGATGGAAGTTTTACCGCCTGAGATGATATCTGGGATCCCGTCTCCATTGATATCCATATACGCATCCGTCTGTTGTCCCCATCCAGTATTATAACTTATATTCCCGTTGACACCGACTCCTGCACTCACCGTTATATCAGAGCTTTCACTTTTACTCGCTCCTACTACAAAGCCTATACCAGCACCAGTATTCCATGGGCTTTTGCTATATGAATCTCCACCGGATCGACAGGTATAAAAAAACTCTCCATCAATATACGCAGCGTAATAATTTATACCGCTTACTAATTCTCCGTCTTTATTAAACTTAGTATACGGGTTTGAAGCTATCGGACCTACCAATGTATAATTTTTATATGTATCTTTCGGTATACGAATACTTTCTCCAGCTTTTGAATTTTCATCAGTTACTACTTCTATAAAAGGAGCAACACTGATATACGATTGCGGCTCATTTTTTAACTGCTCTGAAACTGTTTCGTCGACTTTGTTTTTCTCTTCTTGCGTAAGCTTCTCGTTTTCTCCTTGTTTATTGTTGATTGATTTTTGTTTATCCTGTGCCTCTCGTTCTATATCAGCTTTATCTTTGTATTTTTTCCCGCTTTTGTCCATATCAGTAAAAAGCGTCTTTGGATCAAAGTCCCTATATTTTCCGCTTGCATTGTCAGGATACCTTGTGTATAAACCGTAATACCACCAATTCAATCCGCCGTATAACTTTTCATACCGTGTTGTATACTCGCTTTTTACTGTTGTATATGCTTTTTTATTTTCTTCTCCCGAATAAATCGACTTTATTGGCCTTTGCTCTCTTGTTATTCCAGTATCGGTAAACTTGGCTATTTCAACCATGCCGTCCTGCACCGGAAACAAACCGTCATCATAATAAATTATCTTTGCATCTATCGAACTGTAGTAATATGCATTTAAATACTTAAGATATCCTTCTATTTTCTTTCTTATATCTTCTCGCTTTTCATGTGCTATTCTTTTATCCTCATTATTTCCACTAACATTTTCAATTGCGGCAATCTTTTTCTTATCAACTCGATATTCTTTTTTGACCGTATCATGAATAAAATACGGAAAATCATAGAGATATGTTTCATATTCTTTCAATCTTTGCAAAAGTTCTTCTGAAAGAGTTCCGCTTATTTGATATGCTTTTGTATTGCCGACCTTAACTTCTTCAAAATATGCTTGCCCTATGTTTGCCGCTTCCGCTTCCGTAAAAAACAACAACTGCCGAATATTACCTTCTTTCGATACATACAGTTTGTCATGTTTTTTATTTAATAAAAAGCTTATCAAGCTTTCTTTTAATTGCTCTATCTTTTTTTGTAATTCTTTCTCTTCATTACTAAAATTTTCTCGCAATTTTCCATCCGATAACACATAAAAATCGCTGCTATCTTTTTCATAAAGACTCTTTAAATCCTTTTCAAGAAGTTTATAGACATCCTCACTTATTTTTTCAAAAGTATTTATCCGATATTCTCGCTCCGCCGCTATCTTTTCCTTTACTAATCTTTTATATTCGTTTTCAGTTATGGTATCACCAAGATGCCGTCCGTCCGCTTGTATTATAACATCATAGCCTGCCTTTTCTTTTCTGATATACTTGATTTTTATATTTTTTCCTTTATCTTCTTCATAATCGACAAAAATATCTTCACTGTCTTTTCCGTTTATGGATACTTCTAATTTTTCTTTACCCTTCCTTATATAGAACTTTTCTCCGTTTATAATCCCTAGATTTATTCCCTCAGTATCTTCATAACCTGCATGCTCTTTTTCACGCTCGACTACTTTATATAGTTCCTTCCCTTCTACCAAATATCTTTTTATAAACTCTATTTTTTCGCTCCACTCATATTGCGGCTGAACCACTTTACCATCAAAATCATACCCAAAAATCTTTTCTATCTCATTTACATTAAGTTTAGAAAATATAATATCCCATGCATTCTTTTTAACACTCTCACCGTTTCCTACTACGGGCGTTCCATCTATAAGTAAATACTCCTTAAAATTTTCGTCATACTTCGTTTCTCGTTGAACAACTCTTTTCTCTTCTTCATTTAATCCGGTAAAAGCTTTTTCAAAAATATCTTTCGCTATATGCACTTTTTTGTAATCATATCTTTTATCCCGTATCAACTGTCTAATTGCAATTTCAGCATTGTCACCTTTTAATATATTTTCTAACTCCTTTTCAAAGCCGTCCCTTAATGCTACCCCCGTTTCCTGCTTTCCATATAAACTCTTGAAAACTTTCGGTACTTCTGCCATACTGTTATAGCTATCTTGCGGTTTGATATATTTTACTTTCGTTTGCAGATCTTCAAAATAGGTATATGATTTATATTCTATAGTAATACTTGCTTCTATCTTTGAACCAACCATCACACCCTTATCCGTTTCCGTTACAAAATAAATATATCCGCCTTTGTTGACAAAAGTTTCTTTCGTATAAGGCTTGATTTCATTGCATTCAAGAATAGATGTAGTTCCTTCACCATTAAAAACAAGAAGTTTTATTCCATTATCCTTACTTTTAACATTCACTTTTATTTCAACTAGTCCACTTCGTTCTGCTCGCCACGCCTTTATTCCCTCTTGCAAATACGCTGCTCTTTCACTTTCTCTTTTTTCTTCTTCGCTGATATCTAAGTTTCGCTTTCCCAAGTTACTAAAGCTTTGCTTTTCTCCAAATCCTTTTCCGTTATTTAAATAATACTGACCGTCTGCAACAAAATCGACAAAACCATCCCCGTTTACATCAAAAAATCCGCTTTTCGTTTCACTAAGACTATGCTGCTTTGTCCCGCTCAACCCAAAATTACCGGCAAGCATCTTAATGTTAAGATCGCCTCCGACCGACCAGTTGCTACTGGAGTTTTTATCAATTTTAAGCCCTTTTAAACTATCCGTATCATATTTTATCGGTAAATATGATATAACACCATTTTCGGCTTTTTGCTGCGCATAAACTTTTACTCCGCTTGATGTCCACTCTACTATTTCAGCTACCCCGTCTCCAGTTATGTCTACAAAATTCCTTTTACTAAAGCCTTGACCTTCTCCTGTGTAACCGTTTATTCCAGCTGTTATGCTTATTCCATCTATGCTTACACCGCCACCGCCACCGTAACTTCCTCCATAACTTGTGCTTACGCTTTCACTTATACTGCCCTTTTTCCACCACTTTTGCGTCTCCCCAAATACAACCAAGTTCCCTCTTTTATTATATTCAGGTTCCTCGTATGAAAACTTATAGGTATATATAAGTTCTCTTTGCTTTTCAGTTAAACTATCTAAACTTCCACTAGCTTTACCCGGAACAACGCTAATGCTAGTTAAATAATTTTCCCGAAATACATTTGGCTCGTATCCAAAAATATAACTTCGAACTGCTTCCCCTGCACTGTATGTTGTAACACTATGCAGTAAACCGCTGTCCCGCTTTACATACTTGCCTCTGCCGTCCAAGCGAACATCCTCTCGCTTATCATATTTTAATGCAATTCTTTGCGCACCGTCTTTGCCATAGCTGATACTTTCTAATCTTACTTCTTTTTTATTTTCACTGTAATTATATGTTATTACATTTCCAAATCCGTCTGTTACACTATCCAAATAATAGATGTATTTTTTATCTGCACTAGCACCGCTCCACGCTGTCTTCCCATACACTTTTGTAATGCCGTTTTTTTCTTTTATGACAAAATAGTTTTCATCCTGACCACCACCTTCTATCCACGCATTCTTTATCCTACTATAACTTGTTTCCCGCTTCACTTCCCATTTTCCACCGCTATACTGGCAAAGACTTCCGTTTATGATATACGTATCACTTCCATCATATTTTGGTAAGCCGTGCCGCGTATCAATGCTTATGCTTTCTATTCCTTGTAAGTTAAATCCTTTTCCAACTATGCCAACTCCGCCCCCGCTCGAATACGATACCCCCAATTGTGGCGTTAATCCTCCTGTTCCTTGTGGCAGAATAAATCCAAAATTAAATCCCGCATTCCCTTCGCTCGTCCCTTCAAGTCCTTCTATCTTTTCTATGCCGCCTGCGACATCCGCCGCTTTTAACTCTTTTATGCTGTTTAAGTTTACGCTCACCGGATCCGGATGCTCAGGAAGTGTCAGCGTGCCGTTTATCATATCCGTAAAATGGTTTGTCAGCGACACTACGGTTCGTTTTTCTTCATTTATCCCAACACGCTCAAGCACTTCCCACGCCTTGACCTTTTCATTAAAATAATAGGTGTATAATTCGTCTAAATTATCTTTCGATAAACTCCCGTCATATTGCATTTCTACCGTACAGAACTTCTTAAATTTTTGTCCCTTAGGTTCAAACCTATACCCTCCAGCTCCTTCCGTTACATTCTTTACTTCCCCGCCTTCCTCTACGCGAAATAAGCGACTTATCTTTATTTCAGTCGCTTCTGTCAGTGCCCCTTCAGGTATGATAAATCGTACTCCAGCAGTTTCTAATACTCCGCCTTTTTCATCAACCACCTTACTCACTAATTCTACGGTGTTTACTAATTCAAACGGAACAACACCTGATAATTCAACGGCATATAACGGGAAAAGTCCAAAACTATAAACCAAAAATATTACCACCGCTATACAGCGCGAAACTGTTGCTTCTACCTTCTTTAATAACTTCATTAGATTTTTCATAGCATCTACTCCTTTTTATTTTTTTATATACGTAATATTTACATAAGTTTTTGGAAAATTATCCTTCGGACTTATCACTGCTATTATACCGCTTCCACCTTTCCCAAGCTTATACTCATCGCTATTTTCTATTACATAATCAGCTTCACTACCAGAACCTTTTTCACTAAAATATATCTTGATACTTTTTCCTTCTTGTTCTGTCCGAATAATATTGGTAGCTCCATTCCCCTTTAATAGATTCTTACTTTCTTTCTTATAAACTATACTCGTATACTTACCATCTACGACATTTCCTACACTATACCTCCCATTCGTATATACCAAAATACATAAAAACATTTCTTCTACACCTTTACTACGATAACAAATAAACCCATACCCTCCGCTATCATCTCCTTCTATTTTTTTCACTTTAATCTCGTGCACTTTCTCTTCAGTTGGGAAAAACTTCCATAACGTGTACCCTCTCACACTCCAGTATTTTTTATTATTCGTATGCAGTATTACATTGCCATCTTCTTCCGTAAATATTTTATCTTTGTACTTGCTTTCTTCACTATTCGCTCCATTTTGTTCCACTTCACTTCCTTCTGAAAAAGGACCACTAATTTCTGGATTCACAGAAATTGGCTCATATACTTGAAAGCAAGAACATAATAATTGTGCCGTAATGATCAAAAATATATATACCTTCCAATATTTCATATTTTTAACCTCTTCCCATATTTCTCATATAATCTTTTTAAATCTTCGGTTACTGTTGTTTCTCGCTTCCCTTCCCTATGAATATAAGGAACTATGTAAATTACCATTTCGCTTACCGTATCCGATGAATGTTTATCTTTAAATGCATACCCCAAAATTGGTATATCACCTAAACCTGGAATTTTTTTCTCATCTGCATTGTTCTCCACTTGTAATAACCCTCCAATTATTATAGGTGTGCCAGATTCGCTTCTCACCTTAGTTTTTACTATCTTTTCCGATGTTGGTGGCAACACACCGCTTGACACACTTCCGCTTCCTTGTTTTGAAACTTGTGCATTTACTTCCATCGTCACCATTCCTGCTCCAGAAACACTCCCTTTTATATTTACCAATAAGCCACTTGTCACTTCCCGTACCGCCCCATAAAGTGGCTTCCCACTGCTATCAATTGTTCTATCTACAAATCGGAATGTATTGGTATTCCTAAAACTTACCTCTTCTCCTGTTAATCCGTTTAATGTTGTATCCGCTAAAACCCTTGCTTTATTTTCACTTAGCTCAAAATTTAACTTCGCTATAAACTGATATCCAAATTTTGAAACTAAATCAAAACTTATATTAAATATATTGCTCATCACTCCTGAAAATTCATACATGCGCGACCTATTACTCTTGCCTGCCTCTTCCCTTTTATTTAATGATAAGCTTTTTGCCCAGTTCAAACTTTCACTGCGCTCATATTGAACTACCAAAAGCTGATATCTTATTTGACTTTCTGGCTTGTCTATAATATCTAATTCTTTTAGAAATTTTTTATACTTATACTCGTTCCCTTTAAAAAATATAATATTAGGATCACTGCTTATAACTATTTCTTCCCTGTTCACCGACGGCGGTAAATACCGTAGCAAATCCTCCGATTTTATATACCTTAATGTTACTGCATAACTATTTTGTGCCGTATCTATCTTTGCTATATATTCTTTAACTTTGCGATGTACACTATCTGTTGCCATCAATAAAAAACTGTTATCTCCGTACAGTATTATCGGATTGTTTTCTTTCAAACTTCTTTCAATTAACCGTAAAAACTCCTTCACGTCAACATGCTTTAACTCATACTTTTCTTCCCTGTGCTTTTCATTAACCTTTTCAACTTCCTCCGAAATTTCTTCCCCATCTAAATATAATAAGCTCAAAAATAAAAAAAAGAGAATAAAAATTTTGTTCTTATTAATCTTCATTCTTAACTCCATCGAATACTCTACCATTCCTCTCAATTACTTATTGCCGTTTCTGATATAAGTTTCACTGTGTAAGTAAAAAAAGCCGCTGAACCAGTTTGTCCAAATAAACCCTTATCAAGTTCTATACTAAAATAAAAATCCTTTTCCTCTATCGTATCATTCCTTATCTGAAACTCTTGATTATTCGCCGGACATTTTTCATCTCCATTAGGCGGTAATACAACTCTAAATACTGGTTGAGATGCATCATATGTTAAAGTCAGATTTACTTGTCTATTTGCCTTTATTCTCACACAATACCAATCTATATCCGATACTACCATGCCTTTTTCACTTGTATAATAATACACATTTCCTTGTTTTGGACTTTCTAAAAATGTTGCACTTGCCTCTATGTTGTTCGGCTCATACGCGTCGGCCTTCTTTTCACTAAATACTCCAAGATATAATCGATTCCCTATCAATATTCTCTCTCCTCTAACTTTATCAAGCCGATATATATACTTCGTATTATTCTTTAAGTCACAGTCAATATATGATAGCCCTTTCCCTACATAGATTTTATTAAAACTTAAGTTTGCACTATCTTCGCTTCGCATTAAAATATATTCATCCGCTAATTCATCATATTCCCAAATACAATATATCTCATATTCTTTTCTAAATGAATCCACTTTTAGTTCAAATTTATCAGGTTCCTTCTGGATCCTAGATACAAGAGTACATAATCCGTTATCACATCCTAATAAGATAAATAATAACCATAACACCATAATGATTTTATACACAATTTATTCCTGTACTCTAAAAATGAGTTCTCTCAATTCTATATCAAAAAAAAGATAATGTCAAGATAAAATAAACGCGTTATAAGTATTTTTTTATCTTTTTTTTTCAAGTTTTCCTAAATCCGACAATCTTTTTTCCTTACAATTCATTCCTATGCTGATGTTGATACTCGCCGACTTATATTACGTGTTGTAATTAGGCTACTGCTCTTTTTAAAAATAGCTAATCGTTATATTATCGTCTATACAATTTTTTTTGCTTCCTTTACTTCTTTCAACTACTTTAACTCTAATACCAATAACGGCGTTTGCATTCTTTTCTGACTTAAACTAAGTGTTATGCTCCGGTTAAGCTCTTTAATCGTTTATGTTCATATCTTTCCTTTCTTACATGTTCTACTATTTCATCACTTGTTAATTTATTTGTCATTTTTAACTCCTAAAATGCTTTATAATATATTGTCTACATGCATTTTTATTGTTTTCAATGTCTCTAATTTGATATCTCCTTAATCTTGTATAAAAATATTCGTTAATTTTTGAATCTGTTGGAATAATATAGCACTTACATACGCCTCCTTCAAAAACTATTATGATTCATTTATCTACTGCTTTTAACTTATTGTGCTTATGCTCCGATTTTACTAAAACTTGCCAGCCACTCTAATAAATATTCTTCTTTTATCCTTGCGACATTTTATGTGAATATGCCTAGTCCATCAACACAATTGTTATCAAGCAGTAACACAGAATATGTTCATACCTTGCAATAAACAATCGTTCCTCAAAACTTGTAAAACTAGCACTTACATAAACTATACAATAATAAGAATAAGCTGTAGAATGTTATAAACAGTCTACTTAAGCTTTTGATAACAATGCAATGCTGTTACTTGCAGATTCATACTTTATAGGTTCTCTTTGATTGAAAAAAAACGATGCAGAACCAGTCAAATGGTACATGGAAGCACCAAATCCAGGCAATGCTCTGACAATGTTCAGTATCGGTTCCTTAATATTATAATGTTTTAAACGGCTTGAGTCAGGATTATGTTGAGTCTTTGAACTGCCTTCAAAAAGCAGAAGATGGAGGTAACACGGAAGCAATGACTAATATCGCAACGTTCTACAGCATTGGATTAGGTGGCTTAAAGAAAATGACAATGAGGCATTAAAATAGCTCGAAAAAGCAGCTAATGCTGGAGATGCTTATGCAATGCTAAAGTTAGACTCTTTTTATTATAACCGTCTACTTAGTCTCGATAAAAATGATAATCAATCTTTGATATGGTATAAAAAAGCAGCCGAGTCTGGATATCCAACAGCAATGTACAATATCGCTTTTTATTATGAAAATGGTATTGGATCAATTCTTGCATATATATTTATTAGGTATTTCTTTTGAAGCAATGATAGAAAAGATATCCATTTAATTAAAAGCACTCAAAAACGATAATCATAAAAAAATATTTTTAATATAGCTGCAATCAGACTAAATGGTTGTGTTCATTATTCCTGCGACAGTTAAAATATAATGCATAAAAATATATTGTACTTTTCATATATTAAATTATATTATTTAAAGTTATACAAAACATCAATACATATAATAATCTGCGTACTAATTTAATATTGTAGTATATGAATTTGAATACATTTGAGTTTTTTTATTTTTTAATAATTATGTTAATATATTACTAGTGAAAAGGAGAATTTTTTATGAAAAATAAAAATTTTAAATTTCGATTAAAATTAGAACTTAATTTATCAATAAAAATAACACTACCTCTCGTCTTATTTCTTGCTGTACTTCTACTTTATGGGAAAAATGTAAAATTTATTTTCCCCTTTATTGATTTAATTAATAGTTTAATAAATTAAAATCTATATTAAAAATATAATCCATTATAAACAATACACAAAACTAAATCGAATTACTATCAGACATCGATTTACTTCAATGTTATTAAAAGTAATTTTATATCTAATATAGCATCTAGCATCCAAGTTCATACTAGGTTGCTCACCTTGACTTGATGCATATAGCTGAAACAATTATCTATATTATTTGATGTTACAAACCTCCTTAATCTATTCTTTATCTCAAATGCTCTTTGCTATAAACTAAAAAATTAAAACCTAGTTCACCACTAAATTTTGTCATAACTTTTGAATGAAATATAAGCTCTTCTTTGACTGATAATATAAGTCCTATTTTTTCAGTAAACATATATTTATAGCCAATTCCAACATTCATCCCAATTCCACTGAATACATTTATTTTTGCTTTGTCATACATATCTTTGTAGTGTATTATATCAAGAGCATATAAAACCCCAAAACTTAAATAAACGGAATGGGCATCCTCTACCGTAAAATAAGCGTTTGTAAATAAATTTACATTGATTGTATTCAAGTAAGCTTGTAAACTGTTTTTTTTGTTTACTCCGAATAAATAGTCCAAATTCACACCTACAGAAAAGCATAGCTTCGCCTTTTTTGCATAACCTACAAGATTAACTGGGATAACTTCAAAACCATTACTTAATTTTATTATGCCTGTTATATGATTTGACCATGCTTTATTGCTAAAAAGCCAACACCCAATTCCTGTATGTACATTTATCAGCGTCGTAAATGTATCCTCTTTTTCAGGTACATAAAACAGTGCCCTTAGTTTTTCTATTATTTTTTTTGAAGTGTCTGCTATAAACTTTTCTTTATCTTCTATTCCATCTTTGTTGTATATTGTATAAATGTTTTTCCGCCCCTCTCCGTCAAAGACTCGTATTTCGCATTCATAAACATATTCCGTCTTCTTAATCCAACCGTATATCAAATATGCAATCCTTTCCATCTTACAAAGACGTAAAGCATCATAGCTGGACCGGATTTCTTTTTTTTCATCCGTTTTCTTTATTTCAATTTGCAATAACTCTTTTTTTTCATTAAGCTTTTTTATAAATATATCCTGATAGCCTTTATCTAAAACATAATCTTCACTTCCGCCGTCAACAAATAAAAACGGCGCTACATAGATTTCTTCTGCTATCAATTTCATGCTTAGAACCATAATCATCACTAGTAAAAATTTTTTCATCTGATTTAATTTATTCCCTCCTTAACATGTCTCGCTCTGTTTTAATACCTGCTTCTATTTTCGATAACTCTGGTTCTATTATTCCTTTACTTCGTAAATATTGTATCTCTTCAACTATTCCTTCAAAGCTGTTCACATCCATCGGATTTGAATAATACATGCTACATACCCTATAGTAACGAGCCTTTATTCTGCTTGGGTCTATTTCTCTTATTTCATCGTATATTTTATAGGCTTGTCCATACTTACCTGCCTTGTATAATTTGTACGCCGCTTCTTCTTTATCAACCAATTCGCTTTCTTTGGATAAAAGTTTTACCATACCCTTACCATCGCTATTTATATCTTTTCCTTGTGCCATAAGATTATCAAAGAGCTTTTTTAATTTATGCCTCTCTTCTTCAACCGATAAACTTTTTGATTGTTGTTCAATCAGCAACTCTATTAAATGGTTAATAGCATCATTTTGCTTTTCTATTTTCCCTATGTTTTTATCTAATTGACTATCAATTAAATCTAATTTGATATCCAATAAATCATGTGTTACTCTCATTTCTTTTTGATTTAATATAATAACACATAATAATATAATAACTGTAATGAAAAATACTGATGTTATAATTTCTTTAAAGTGCCCTTTTATAAAAATTCTTAGCATATTATTTTATCGTTTCCAATAACTTTTTTACATATATGTTGTCTTTATTTTCCATATCTTCCAAAAGATGAATTGCTTCTGATTCTTTGCCTTCCTTTATCCTCAGTATTGCTAATAGATATAGACCAATATCTTCCTTGCCTTCTATTCCTAGTAACCTATTAAGTGCTTTATCTGCTTCGTTATAACTTCCTCTATCTATCAATGATTCTGCCATCTCCTGTATCGCTTTCCCACTTTCCATTCTAAAATATAATAAGCTCATAGGATCGTAGAATATTAACTCTTTAATCGTTTCGTATCCTCTCTTATGTAATTCAATTGTATGCCGCTTTCTTTCCATAATGTTCCCATACATGTATTTTAGGATAAATCGCCCTTGCATATCGGAAACGGCTTTTAACTTTCCGTCAACAACTACTTCAACATCCCGTAATGCCTCATCGTTATCATTATACACCATTCCGTATAGCATGGCTTCCTCATCTTTAAAATTCTTCCCACTCACACTGGAGCATCCTATAAGCAAAATCATCTGATATATAATTAAAAAAAATAAACAGTATTTTGTTTTCTTTTCCATTTTTTTATCTTCACTCCAAAAAATGATAAATTAATACAGTAAAATACCCTTCCATTTTAGCATACGTATTCGAAAAAAACAAGTCCTTAAATTTCATTACATAAAAATCTAATTCAACTATAATGAACCTTACTAGGCGAAACCAAAAATCTAACACTTCAATAACTTGGGCTTACTCATATTTCCTCCTCTTTTAAATTTAAAATCGCTATATCGGAATTATCATTAAATTTCCAACTTGATACAAAAATAGCACATAGCACAACTTTACAATCGTCTACGGATGGAAACATTAAAAAATCTACTTACGTTTATATTCTTAAACCACGAGTTCTTCAATAGAAGAAAAACTCTCGTTTGCTTTCAGAGTCATTCCAATCGCTGTCCAGGGGAGATAGTTGGGTTGTGAATAAATAACTAATCTTCATTTTCTCCTAATTCTTTTAGTAGATCTTTTGATTTAGCATTTCCGTTATTTGCTGCTTTTTTTATCCAGAAGCGACCTCTTATTTTGCTGCGCACATACCTTAGATATAAACACCATATTATAAAGATATAGAATCTGTTCTTCTTAAAAATTAAGTTTTTTTTCTAATTATTGACCTTATGTATAATATCCATCTTCTTCAAAAAATTATTTGTAAGCTTAAATCTTTCATTATTTGTATAAATAAACAAAATAGACGGATAAAAACCTTTAAAATCAGGTTTACCCAATGAAACGATAAAAACAACATTATCAATAATTTTATACCATTCAATTTTATCAGTATAATCAAATAATCTTTTCTTATGTATAAACTTCTTCTTTATTTGCTTCCCAGAAATATCGTATTCAAAAATAATATTTTTATATGCATAGTAGAAATCACCATTGTTATTTACCTGCGGACAAGTCCCCTCCGCAACAAAAGAAATCTTTCCCATATTTAAATCAATTAAAAATAGTTTATCTTTATAATCATCTTCTTTAATTATGGTACTGTATAGGATACTATGTGATTTTTTTGAATAAGCCATCTTAGGAATATTATGAAAGTTATGTTTTTCAGCATCTAGAATATCTTTGAATACATTATTTTCATTTTTAAGTTTGACTATTTTATCAAAATTATAATAATAAACGTAAATATCATTTTGAAATGTAAAAATAATATCTTTGTCTTCAATAATATCAAAACAGATAGAAGTTTTTGACGGCATTTTTATATGCCGCAACAGCTGGCTGGTTTTTACGTTTAAGTAAAAAATATTACCTAATCCTGATACGACAAGCAGATCTTCATTGACCAATTTAAAATCTACATCTGTTTCTGAACAAAAATCAACTTCCCTTATTTCTTTCAACAGTTTATATTTTGATATTAAAGTTTTATAATCTACACTAAAAGATTGTATTCTATTATTTCCAGAAGATACAAATAAATAGTAAGCAGAATTATAAAATGCAGCTTTTACAAATTGTTTACATATATTTTCACATTTAAATCTTCTATAGTGAATACAAATAACACATACACCATAACAAACAAATATTATGATACTTATAAAAAATATATTTTTAAATTTCATTATTTACTCCATTTCAACTTCTTTGCCTTGAGAATATGCTTCCTTGAATTTTTCAAATTGTTTATTTGGATATGTAAATCCAAAGGAAGATTTGAATAGAAAATCTCCAAAACCATGTTTCTTTAATAAATGACCTGTTAGGTCTGCACAATTTTCAGACTTATTATCAGAAAGTTGTTTGCGTTCTAAAATAGGAAACTCTGTATCAATATCAACACTTGGTTTCAAGACCAAATCTGTATCTTGAGCCCAAACGGAATAATCTTTAGAATATCTTTCATATGCATCTTTATGCATCTCTTTATCTTGAGTTGATGTAGTTTCTATTTGCCAAGCTCTATTATAATTATAATCAGTATTTTTTTTATTTTTCGATAAAAATTCATTTAAATTACTAAATTCTTGTCTTGTATTACCACTATAGCCATCTTTACTATAATAAATCCATCCATCTGTATCATTCCCAATCAGAATTGCATTATGCCCATACCCGACAGCACCGCTTTCTCTATTCAATAAGATTATATCCCGTCCATCCGGATCCACATACTTTACCGGATTATATAGCTCGAAGCTGCGCTGCGAATACCCCGCGTAATGGTACACATGCAAGTTTATTGCATTAAACACACCACCCATTCCGGGCAGGTTCTCATTGTGTTTGCAGATTTTGTTTATTCGAAATATACAATTCATAATTTATCTCTGCCCTAAAATTTAGCATATTTTCCATATTTAATAGAAGAGAAAACAATCCAGATATCATTTTCATTTTTTAACCAAACTTGAAGAGTCGAATAAGCAAATTTCCAAACGATGTGTCTAACGATAACTTCACTATCCAACTCTTCTTTGGTAAAATATATGTTAAAATTAGGTTCTATCTCATATCCTGAGATATCTTTAGGAATAGTTTTGTATTCATCTAAATATGGAGCACCAAATTTTTTAATAAGCGCATCAATATTTTGTCCGGCATACACATCACTACGAGGAATGCATAAACAATCCACACAACTAAATAGCCAAATAATGGCAAAAAATAATAAAAATAATTTTTTTATCATTGACATCTCCTAGTACAACATCCTCCAAGGTCTAATATTACCATGCTTACGCTGATATCCAAATATTTTTTGATTTGAAATATAATCCACCATTCTATTTATATCTCGTTGTTCAACTATAGAGGGTTTATAAGTAGCTTCAGCCATTATATTTCCTTCCCAACCCGGTTTTGGATTTTGGGTGTTATACACCCCACCGTTCGGTAGCTTGCTTGTGTCGGCTCCGGCTTGCGGTATATATTCCCCCAACGCCGGATCCCCGCTTAACCACCTTGAATACTTCGGGTCTAAATACCTAGCACCATAATAATACAAACCCGTTTCTTCGTCAAGCTCTTTGCCGGTGAAGCGGAACGGTAACTTGTCTATTCCCTGTGCAGTCTCTTCTATCAGCCCTGCGGGCTGCTTTGCAAGGAAATTATTATACGTCGTCAAAAACAGCATAGCAGTTTTTGACTTGTAAGTCCACAGCTCTCCGTAGGGCGTGTATTCGATGTGCTCGTACTTTTCACCCTTAGCGTTTGTTA
>CALAEM010000123.1 GCA_937890985.1 uncultured Treponema sp.
GGCGAAGCTCAAAAGCCTATCGGCTTTCTCGCTTCTTGCAGCTTATCCGCCGCCCGTTATGTGGACTGCCCTTTGGGCAGCAGTTTGGGAGGAAAAATGTTTGATAGTGATATTTGCAAGAAAAAAGATGGTTCACCCTTAAAGACTTATGAATCTGAATATGAAGCTCAAGAAGCTATTGAATATGTGAAAAGACAATATGGAAATGAACAAGTAAGTTATAAATGCTCACGATGTGGTTACTGGCACCTTTCACCAAAAGAGCGTCAGACGCCAAATCATATAAGTTATTGCCTTGATTCTAACGGTAAAACAAAGCAAGCTTATCCGACTTATGAAGCGGCTAAAAGGAGAGCGGAAATAATTTTTGATGAAAAAGGAATAGAACTTTTTGTTTATCATTGTGATCAATGTAATGAATATCATTTAACACATAACCAGTATTAGGAGATTTTGAAATGAACAAAATTGGAAGGTCATTGAAGAATTTGAATTGGAAATTATTTATTTCTTTGCTTGTGATGGGGTTGTGTCCATCAATTTACATAACTTTACGCGTCTTTTTTTTAGGACAACTGCCAGGCGATTGGGTGTTTTCAATAGCGGGTCAACTTTCGTGGGTAAACTTGCTTTATGAAATTTTAGATGAAGCAATTATTCTCCCTTTGTACTTCTTTATGGGAAAAGCGATCAATAATAAAAATGATTATACAAACCGTATCAAGACCGGATTAATCATTTCATTTTCCGTTTATGCAGTTTGTTCTATTTTTATAATAGGTTTTACTAATCCGCTTTTATCTATAATGGCTACAAGCAAGGATATAATTTCAGAGTCAGTTATTTATATCAGAATAGAAAGCATAGCAAATATTTTTATACTTTTAAGTAATTTTATACTTATCTGTTTGATAACACTTGGAAAATCACGATATGTTTATATCCTTACCGCCGCAAAACTAATATTAAGCATAGTTTTTGACACATTTTTGGTTTCTACATTGAACATATCTGCAAATCTTGGAGTAAATGGAATCGGCTATAGTAATATAATCGTAAACATAATTTTGTTCACAGTATCTGTGGTTCTGCTCTCAAAAGAAGGATATAAGATTTTCAATAAAGAGAAACTTTCATTTACATGGGCAAAAGAATTTGTAAAAATTGGCGGTATTTCAGGTTTGGAATCCTTTGTAAGAAATATTGCTTATATGCTTATGATAAGCCGTATGGTTAATATGGTAAATGAACAGGGGACTTATTGGGTTGCAAATAGTTTTATCTGGGGATGGTTGCTATTGCCGATTAATCAACTTGGAGAATTGATAAAGCAGGAAGTTAGTACAGATGAAAAGGCTATAAAAAATAATACGCTCGGATATTTTGCAGTTACAGCGATAGTCTGTCTTGTTTGGTTTATAACAATCCCCGGTTGGAAAGTGTTTATGGCAAATGTGCTGCAATTTTCTGATGTTGATAAATTATATAACCTTGTTATGGTGCTTCTTGGTTTTTATGTTTTGTATGCAATTCAAAATGTATTTGATTGCGAGTTTTACGGACTTGGAAAAACAAATTATATGCTTTTTGAATCAATAGTTACCAATTCAATTTATTATGGGATAGCATTTGCTTTGTATATTGCAGGTAAATGGACTCCGACATTGGTAAGTATTGCATTGTTATTCGGTGTCGGAAATGCTTTTGACAGTATTGTTTCAGGTGGAGCTTTTGCATATTTATTGAAGAAAAAGAAAATCAATATTTTTGAGGTTGAGTAATGAAATTAATATCAATATATGAACACATGGAAAAAGGAGCTGCCAAAATTCCAAATAATGCTAATTGCAAAATTATATTTAGGCATTCAATTCGTGAGAGTATTGATTTAGGTGATATCAGAAAGGCGATATTGACAAATGAAGGAATTGAATTTGCGAGGAGTTTTGGACGAAATATCGACTATCGTATTGGTTTGTGGGTTCAAGTTCATGTGAAAGAAATATTCAAACATGTGAAGAAATATTAAATGGATGCGGCTATATACGACCGATAAATCAGGCTAAAAATGAATTGGAACTTCCTCAAGTAAGCAATAGAGAATTAAGCGATAAAATATTTAAGGACTATCAGTTTGAAAATGAAAGAATTATATATGAATTAAATAATGGCGGACTTCCTGGATTTAATTCATTAGGTAAAGCAAGTAATATCATGCTTGATTATATTTTTGATAACGGTAATATAGAAAATACAGTAGATTTATTCTGTACCCATGATTTTCAAATGGCAATTCTTTATGCATATTTATTTGATTTTGTAAAAATTAAAGATGATTTTATTAAAAACAAATGGCCAATGATGCTTGAAGGAATGATCATGTGGGGGGCAAGAAATCATTTTTGGTGTAGTTGGAGAAATGGAGTAAAAGAGTTTATAAGCACATAACACCGTTTTCAAAGCCGACAACGCAGACAAGCCCGTTTGCGGTTTAAAACAATGTTATACGGACGCCCGCACTGGGGCGCTTAATAGTAAAATGGAAATCAAAATATGGAAAATAAGAACAGACCAATAACGACATTGTTTATGCTGGTATCAGTTGATGGAAAAATAAGTACAGGCTCGACTGATGAACTTGATGTAGATAAAGATTTTCCTAAAATCAAAGGTTTAAAAGAAGGCCTGCATCAATACTATGAAATCGAACAAACTACTGATTTATGGTCTTTTAATACAGGTCGAGTTCAGGAAAAGATGGGAGCAAACAAAAATACTTTACCTCCAAAAACACCTGTTTCATTTGTTTTGCTAGATAATTCACATTTGGATGAGCGAGGAATAAAGTATTTTTGCGCCAAGTCAAAAGAATTTGTTCTTATGACATCTAACAAAAATCATCCAGCTTATTCAGTTAATGAGGAAAATTTTCATATATTGTATCAGGAAAAATTTTCTTTAAAGAACGGTCTTTACCAGTTAAAAAATGATTTTGGCTGCGAACATCTTACCGTTCAAAGCGGAGGCACTGTGAATTCTATTTTTCTACGAGAAAAGCTGATTGATTTTGTAGACATAGTTTTGGCTCCTGTCCTCATAGGAGGAAAAGATACATCCACACTTATAGACGGTAAATCCATAATGTCTGAAAAAGAGCTTGTATCATTAGGAGTATTGAAGTTATTGGAGTGTAAAACTTTAAGCGATTCATACATTCGTCTTAGATATAGGGTAATCAGCTGAAGTTTAGGGCTAAACAAGATAGCAGCAAACCCAGCTTTAATCGGAGGAAAATAAATGCCACACGTAGAAATCAAATGTTTTCCTGGAAGAATAGAAAATCAGAAGAAATTGTGTGCTAAAAAAATTTCAGAAGTAATCGCAGAAACATTAGGATGTAAAACTTCAAGCGTTTCAGTAGCAATTAAGGATGTCCCAGAAGAAAAATGGGAAGAAGAAGTTTGGAACAAATCAATTATTTCGGAAAAGGAATTTTTATATAAGAACCCAGAATATACATGTAACTGAAAATCTTACAAAATAAATAGTACGGTATAACAAAGGTTCGTAGCCGACAAACGGGACAATCCCGTTTGCGGTTTAAAACGATGTTAGGTTGATGCCTACGGCACATGAAAATATATGAAGGTTGAAGTTTCAGATATACACAAGAATTTATTAGCAAATGAGAAAATAACTTAAGAATGGTATTAGCAAATATTTAGAGAAATAAATTAAAATTTGAGAAAATTAGAATGGATCAATACATTGAATTAAAAGAGTTGTTTGAGGCAAGTAGGAATGATGAAAATGTAATAAAAATGACCGCATGTATGAAAAACAAATTTTTATTTTATGATTTGTCTAACTTCTTGGAAAATATTGGTAAATAATTTTAGAAATAACGAATTTTTTATTAACAAAGCGATAGGTTGAAGCTTACAAGATTATTCAAAGACTAATTGACATAGATAAGAAATTTTGTTAAACTCTATAAAAAGAAAATGGATAAATTGAGCATTAAGGATGCCAGTAAGTACTTATAAATCCTAATTTAAGGAGATATGTATGAAGTTTAATTCGTTAATACCTGAACTAACAGTAGCTAACATAGAAAAAACCAGAGAGTTTTATGTCGAAATATTACAATTCAAAATAGAATATGAAAGACAAGAGGATAAATTTATTTTTCTTTCGTTGGAAGATAATCAAATGATGTTTGAACAAGATAATGGCAATTGGAATGTCGGTATACTTGAACACCCCTATGGGAGAGGTATTAACTTTGAGATGACTGTTTCTAATTTGGAGAGCCTCTATAAACGAATTTTAGATTTTGGAATAAAGCCGTTTCGAGAAATGACTGTCAGCCATTACAGTAATGGTTGCGAAAAAATTGTTCAAAAAGAGTTTTTACTACAAGATCCAGATGGATATCTTTTAAGATTTACAGATTGATGAATCAAAGTTTATAGAGAGATTTAATTAAGACTTATGCAAATGGTAGACAAATTGGAAACTAAAGAAGTGTTATTTCTAGGATGGAGAATCATGCTGAAGATGTTCGTCTCGCAACATTAGATAAGATAGCTAGTATTTTTGGAAAGTAGTTACAAATTTCAATGTTATAAAGAAATTACCTAACATCCGCTTCAACCTGACATTGCGGACAAGCCGCAAGTGCAGGTTAAGCGGAAGTTAGACGGACACACTTCGTGTGCGTAAATATAATTAACTTGGAGAAGCTATGGCATTAAATTGGATTGATTTAACCGATACAACTTTTGATTACATGTTTATGTTAGAGAAAATACAAATAAAATGGCTCTTCGATTTTGCAGATTCTGAAGATTTAAGTATAGTATTGAAGGCAAATCCAAAAATAAAATGGTTTTTTGAAAAAAAATGCCCTGAGATAAAAAATAAAATAAAAACATTACCTGAGCTTGATATTACTGATTTACAAAAAATACATGAAACTGAATATAAAATAATGAAAAGTGTTGAAGATTGGATGGTGTATATTATTGATCCAAGTATTTATGAAAATATGAAGTTTCTTGAATGGGATTCAAAAGAGCTGTTAGAACTAAATGACTATAATGATAAAATAATTTTGGATATTGGTTCGGGAACAGGTAAGCTTGCATTTTTAGTGTCAAATAATAAAAACAAAGTATACTGTGTTGAACCAGTTGGCAGTCTAAGATCTTATTTAAAAGAAAAAAGCAAAAGACTAAACAAAAATCAGATATTTGTGGTTGATGGATTAATAACTGATATTCCATTTCATGATTCATTTTCAGATATAACAATGACAGGGCATGTATATGGAGATGACTTAGAAGATGAGTATAACGAATTGATGAGAGTAACCAAGAAAAATGGAATGATTATACTTTGTCCCGGTAATAATGATGAAGATAACGATATTCATAAATACCTAATCTCAAAAGGTTTTTCTTGGTCAGTGTTTGAAGAACCGACAGATGGAAATAAGAGAAAGTATTGGAAGATTAAAGAAATAGACTAACCCCTGCTTCAACTTGACATTTATTTTGTCACGAAAGTTGCTTGGATGGTAGCCTACGGCTCCCTTTTTGTGCATGCTTTCGTGCCAACTTTGCCGATGCATAGCAGCGGCAAAGACACAAATGCAGGTTAAGCGGATGTTAGAAGAACGCGACATATAACTCAGATGAAAAATTTACAACTAAGTACATTTTTCATCAAAACTTCACTCATTGTATTCACGCTTGCACTTCGTTCCGAACGTACGTAAAATCATTGCCTTCACAAACTGATGTTTGCTCACGGAGATGATTTTATCGCGAGGTTTAAATAATGAGCGTCTAAAATATCGCCACTCATTTTAACGTCGAGTTTGTATTAAAACCGTAAATCATCTGCGCGGTTTTAAACCTCTTTCGCAAGCGTTACTGATTTTAACGAACGTCTTTAATCTACTGTTTTTTGTTTCGCGTTGTCGGCTTGGAGGCTGTCGACTGTTTAATTCTTTGACAAGTTTTTCGCAAAAGTGATTCGTTACGCACTTGACACAAGTTTTATATTGCGGTATTTTATTTGTGATTTAGTTATGAAAATATCCGAACACACTTTGAACATTTTACAATATGATGATGTTATTCAAATTATCGCAAGAGAATGTGTAACCGCAGAAGGACGTGATATATGCAAGTCGCTTCGACCGAGTACAGATTATGATGCAATTGAATATAGGAAAAAAGTAAGCGAGAATTTATTTGAGCTGCACAAATTTTTGATTGCACCGCCGATACGATTTTTTCCGCCAGTGTTAACATTTTTGCAAGAAGATAAAACAACGCTGGAAATCGAAGCCGTTTTTTCTATTGGGATGTTTACAAAACGCATTGCTGAATTAAAAAAGTGGCACGCAGATTTTATCGCCGATGATAAAACAACAAATGCTGCGATAAATGAAGTGGTGCAATTTATTTCGCAGATTCCTGATTGCAACTCAGTTGAACAAAGTATTTTTTCGTTGATTGATGAAAATGGCAACTTGCAAAATATTCCTTCGTTAAAAAAAATCGAACACGAAATCGGCAACTGCGAAAAGGAAATGCAAAAGTTGTTGGCTCGATATTTTATCGATGAAACTTTTAGCGGAATGTTGCAGTCGAGTGTACCGACGACGCGTGATGGACGGCAAGTACTTGCAGTGAAAGCAAATTTCAAAGGACGCATTTCTGGAATTATTCATGAGTATTCGCAAACGGGACAAACATTTTATATTGAGCCGAGTGATGTTGTTGAAAAAAATAACGACTTGTTTGAAGCACACGCTCGCTATAACGCAGAACTAAAGCGATTGCTTCTGGAAACAACGCAAAAAATTTATGCACACAAAGATGAATTGACAACAGCACTGAATAAATATGCAGAGCTTGATTGTATGTACGCTGGTGTGAAAATAGCACGCGAACAAAACTGGAACTTTTTAGTGTCAAATGAAAATACTGATGCAGAAAGAATTTTTTTGCAGCAAGCACGTCATCCACTTTTAAAAAATCCAATTCCGATTGATATTGTACTGCCTGAAAAAACTCGTGTGCTGATTATCACGGGACCAAACGCTGGCGGCAAAACGGTGAGTTTAAAAACTCTTTGTCTGTTTGCACTTTTGAATCAAAGTGGCTTTCCTGTTCCATGCAGCGAAAAAAGTGAGCTGCCGTTTTTTGATTTTATTGCGTGCGATATCGGTGATGACCAATCGATTGATTTATCGCTTTCGACATTTTCGTCGCACATGAAAAACATTGCAGACATTTTAAAAAATGCAACATCAAAAAGTTTGATTGCATTGGACGAACTCGGTAACGGAACCGAACCGCAGGAAGGAAGTGCAATTGCAATGGCGGTTCTTGACGAACTACTCGAAAAACGTCCGTTCGTATTTGTTACGACACATCACGCATCTCTTAAAAATTATGGTTACACAAAAGATTTTTGCGAAAACGCCTCGGTTGAGTTTGATAACACAACGCTGGAACCTCAATATAAAATTATTATGGGTGTGCCAGGAGAAAGTCACGCATTCGATATTGCGGCAAAAAGCGGATTGAATGCAAACATTATTTCAAACGCGAAAAACTTTTTAGGCGAAAATAAAACCGACGTGTCCGCTTTGATAAAAGGATTAATTGAAAAAAACAAAGCGTCGGAAGAAATGATTTTACGTATAAAAGAAAAAGAACAATCGCTCAACGAAAAGATTCGAAAGGTCGATTTAAAAGAATTAACCGTCAAACAAAAAGAATTGCATTTACGTGAACAAGGTTACCGAAAAGCTGAAAACTTTTTTATTGAAAAGCGACGCGAGTTGGAAAATATTATTCGTGAAATTCGCGAAGGTGAACTCACCAAAGAAAAAATCGCCGACACTAAAATGTGGTTAGCCGATTTTGAAAATGCACTTGCCGCAGAAAAAACGGATTTAAAAACCGAAGCTGAATATATCACGTCGGCAAAGAATTCTGAAAATGTTGCGACAGATGATTTGCAAGAAGGCGACGAAGTTTTTTCGCTTGATTACAATCGAAGCGGCACTGTTTTACGAAAAGAAAAGGACGGCGTTTATTTGGTGCAGCTCGGCAATATGAAGCTAAAACTCAAATCTGAAACTTTACGCATTGAGCGGAAATCCCGCCCGCTTGTTTCTGTTGGCGTTGAATTGACAAAAAGTGAAAAGCCAGCTTTTGAGTTGCGTCTTTTGGGAATGCGTGAGCAAGAAGCGAAAAAAGCATTGACGACACAGCTTGATTTAGCCGTGCTTTCAAGTTTAAAAGAGTTTTCGATTGTGCACGGAAAGGGCGACGGAATTTTGCAAAAGATGACGCAAGGAATTTTGTCGAAGCATCCGTGTGTCAGTGAATTTTATTTTGCACGTCCAGAAGATGGCGGCACTGGTAAAACTTACGTGAAGCTTTTGTAAAAGCTTTGCAGTTTAATTCTGAAAATCTTTTCCGTTTAACTTTTCAAAAATTGTATTCTTGAATTTTGGAAAATGGATTAGGACATTGTGCATTGCGTTTAAATATTTGAAAAGTTTTTTTGTCTAGTATCATTTTTCATCAGATTGCTTTTTTTTTAATTTGGCTGTACAATGGAAAACATTTTCAATGGGGGAAAAATGGCAGACAAAACACTGGTCGAACAAAATAGCGAGTACATCCAAAATATGCCCGAGTGGGGGCAGGAGCTTTCATTAAAGTATTGTGCTAAAACGGTGAACTTGTACTTTGTTTCAGGCAACATCCGCGATTTATTACCGTACAAATACACGGATGATAGTACTGGGACATTTATCTTTGTTCCAATTAAAGATTGGATTTCGACAGTGCTTTTCGGAAATGACGGCATTATTATTTTTTATGATAGCTCGCAAGGAATTAGTTTTGCATTTGAACGGGACAGAAAAAACTATGAAGCGGTTATGTCGCGAATTTATCCACACGAAGACCAAGTGAATTTTTTTTCAAATGATCCGATGGTTGCATTGGATTATATCGAAAAGTTTTTTAGGCAAATGTATTATGACCAGCAGACGATGAAAGAGCCGACCCGCATTGTTTTAATTTTGGATTATGCGGAAACTATTGTACCTGCGGGGGAAATATATTCATTAAATGAAGCTGACCGTTATTGCTTGGTAACATTGAATCGTTGGGCGAATGAGCCGATGTTTATTCGACACGATATTTCAATTGTGATGGTAACCGAAAATATCAATGACATCAATCCGCGTCTTGCTTCTCTTGCATCGACTGCAAAGGTAACTATTCCGTTGCCAGACGAACAAATACGCACAGGCTACTTATCTGCATTGAAAAGCGGTGCCGAACCCGATTTGGAATTAAACACGGCACGTGGTGTTTCCGTCTTCGCGTTGGGCAAATTATCGGCGGGACTAAACTTGACTAATTTGTATCAGCTCGTTGCGGATGCTTATCAAGCTCGTGTTCCTATTACGTTGGATTATTTAGCTCAAAAGAAAAAAGATATAATTGAAAAGGATGCAGACGGACTTTTAACATTTGTTGAAACTAAGCACACGTTGGATTATGTCGCAGGAAATGAGTTTGTTAAAAAACGCCTTTGGTTGGCGGCTAAAGCAATTAAAGACGGACACTCGGAAGTTGTGCCGATGGGCTATTTGATTTCAGGTGCAATAGGCACGGGTAAAACTTTTTTGGTTTCGGCTTTTGCGAATGAAATTGGAATCCCGATGGTGAAAATCGGAAATATTACGTCAGCAATGAATGGAGCGACCGAATCAAAGCTTGAACGCATTTTAAATATTCTCAAGGCGATGGCACCAGTTGCCGTGATGATTGACGAAGCTGATGTTATGTTGGGGGGCAGCCGCGGAAGCAAAAGTGCGTCAAATCAAACATCGTTTTTTTCGCAGCTTTCAAACTTTATGGGCAACACAGAATACCGCGGCAAGATCATTTGGTTTTTGATTACCTGCCGTCCAGACCTTCTCCCGATTGATTTAAAGCGGCAAGGACGAGCCGAAGAACACCTCGCGTTATTTTATCCTGAAACCGTCGAAGAAAAAGCAGCCCTTTTTGCAGTGCTTCAAAAAAAGTTGCAGCTGAAAATATCGGGTGTGGATTTTTCAAAAGTTGTAAAGGCGATTAAGTTTGACGTTTCAGGTGCAGACATTGAATCAATTTTGGTGCGGGCACGCCTTCATGCAAATGGTGAAAATCGCGTGATGATAACCGAAAACGATTTGCAGGAAACTATTCGCGATTTTTTACCGCCGACATATCCGCATGAAATTGAGCTGCAAAATTTAGTTGCAACATTGGAATGCACGAGCAAAGAACTCATTCCCAAAAAGTATCACAACAAAGACCGTGCAACATTGGTCGCGGAAATCAATCAGTTAAAACAGCTCCTTGGGGAAGTAAACACCTAAGCTATTTTGCTTGATTCGAAAAAGCATTCACTACAAATATGCTTTATTTGTTTTGTGCTTTTTCCTTGGTACACCAAAGCTTTATACCATCTATCCCCTAGACAAATTCTACAAAAAACATTACCATCGAAGTAATTACTATTAACGAAAACAATGGGAGATTTTGTTATGAGTGGTAAAAATAATCTGAAAGATTATCGCATCCTTGGTATGCCGATAATTCTGTTTTGTATCATTGCGGCAGTTTTGACGGCTGCTGTATGCTGGAATAAACTTCCAGGCGGAATGATTGGTGCATTTCTTTTGATGATGGTGCTGGGCGAAGTGCTCAATATCGTCGGTGATAATACCCCGATCATCAAAACATTTTTCGGTGGTGGTCCGATTGTTATCATTTTTGCGTCATGTGCTTTGGCTTATTACCATATTTTGCCCGAAGCGATATTGAAAAACATTTCGACGTTTATGAAAGGTGGCGGATTTTTGGACTTTTACATTGCAGCGTTGATCACAGGTTCAATCCTTGGAATGAACCGTGACTTGCTGATAAAAGCGGCTATCCGTTATTTTCCCTGCATTATTGGTGCTGTAGCTGTCGCTCTTTTGTTGGTTGCAGCAGGTGCTCCGATATTTGGTATAAAGCCTTCAGAAGCTATTGCGTACATCGGTATTCCGATTATGGGTGGCGGAATGGGAGCTGGTGCAGTGCCAATCTCGCAAGTTTTTTCATCGGCGTTGAATGTTCCAGCGGAGCAAATCCTTTCAAAGCTGGTTCCAGCTGTTGCATTAGGTAATGCCCTCGCAATCGTTGCAGGCGGTTTATTGAATAAACTTGGAAAAGCTATGCCGTCATTAACAGGTAATGGTCAGCTGATGGCTAATAAAAATTTTGAAGTTCCAGACGAAGCCGAAGAAGCAAAAGGTATGAACCTCAATGATTTTGGAACAGCAATTGTTATCACGACTGCGTTTTTTGCTTGGGGCAAGCTGATTGCGGAATTGCTCAAGTTGGTTAAGGTTGATATTCACACTTATGCGTGGATGATTATCAGCGTTGCCGTTGTAAAGGCTTTAAACCTCTTACCGAGATATTTTGAAAAAGCATGCTCACTCTGGTACAAGTTTGTTGCAAAGAATTTCACGGCTGCCCTTTTGGTCGGTATCGGAATTGCGTACACCAACTTAGGTGACATTATCAGTGCGTTCTCTTGGTCGTATTTGGTACTCGTTGTGCTGGTTATCATCGGTGCAGTTGCAGGGTCAGCATTGGTCGGAAAGCTGGTTGGCTTTTATCCGATTGAAGCAGCTATCACGGCAGGGCTTTGCATGGCAAATATGGGCGGCACTGGTGACGTTGCAGTTCTCACTGCCGCAAGGCGAATGGAATTGATGCCTTTCGCTCAAATATCTTCACGGTTAGGCGGGGCGTTTATTATATTGCTGGCTTCGTTTTTGGTGCCGATATTTTTCGGCGGCTAGAAATTTGTCAGTATAAACTGGCATCCGATTAAAATAAAAACAGCCTTGAAAAATAATTTTCAAGGCTGTTTTTATTTCCGCTTTTAATAACGCAAATCAACAAAGCTTTTCTTTCCAAGCCGCCTCGTTAAAACCAACAAGTACAAAATCGTCTCCGACAATGATAGGCCGTTTGACTAACATACCATCTGTCGCCAAAAGTTTATACATTTCTGCATCGCTCATCGTCGGAAGCTTTTCCTTCAGGTTTTGATTTCTGTAAATCAGCCCACTTGTGTTAAAAAATCGCTTTAACGGCAGACCGCTTCGGGAATGCCACTCCTTCAATTCTTTTGCACTTGGGTTCGCCTCTTTAATGTCTCGCTCTTCAAAAGCGATACGGTTTTGCTCAAGCCAGGCTTTTGCTTTCTTGCACGTCGAACACTTCGGATACCACACCAATATCATAAAACACCTCGAATTTAATTTTGGTCATCTCTAAAAACTCAGTTATATTTTTAGAGGTTTCCCTTTTGTTATGCTACACCAAAATCAAAAATATTGTAAGAAGGTTTGCCAAGGCTATTACTCAAAATAAATTTGTAGATAAATTTTATTTTAATGAAGCAGATTATCGAAAGATTTTAGCAAATGTATCAAACTCAAAAGTGAAAAAATCGCACGCTTACTTGAAATAAATATATAATTATATTAGAATACCTGTTCATAATATTTCGGAGGGCTAGGAACGTTTGCATTGTTGAAGTGCCGTTTTGAAGATGCCCAAAAAAAATTATGTAAACAAAGGTAATTATATGGGTAACAATAAAAACATACCAACGGCTATTTCGCTAAAATCGCGAAAGCTTTTTTCACTAAATAAAAAGTTGGTTTTGCTTTTTGCAGGTTTGCTTATTGTCAGCTTTTTGGTTAACGGGCTTCTTTCGTTTGCCACAGCTCGTAATGCAATTGCCGAACAAGTCAAGGCAATGATTATCGATAAAGCCAATGACGTTGCACAAATCAGCGACGAAAAAATTAACGGCTTTTTTAAAACGTTTGAGGGAATTACATATCGCATGGAGATTCTGGGTTCGACTATCGATGACGACGCAAAAATTTATGCAGTGGAGCAACTAATAAAAAAAAATCCCTCACATTAAAAAGTTCGGTGTATGCGACGCTCAGGGCGTTATACATCTTTCCAGCCATACAACAGAAAATGTCGCTAACACAGAATGGTACAAAACAGCAATGTCTGGAAGACGGTACGTTTCGTCGCCGAGTTATTTTGGGAGCGAAGACGATTTAATGGTTTTATTTGCGGTGCCGATTTTAGACAAAACGAAAAGTGTTTCAGGCGTTTTTGTTGGCTTTGTTGACGGACTGTTGATTAATAACTCTGTTAAAGATATCCGAATTGGAAAAACAGGCTCTGTAACAATCATCTCAAAAACTGGTGGCACAGTAGCTGACCGAGATGAAAGTTTAGTCAAAAATCGAGTAAACATAATCGAAGCAGGAAATAAAGATGCGGCTTTTGCATCAGTCGGTAAATTTGTGGACTATATACTCAAACAGGAAACTGGCGGCATCGGTTCATACACTTATGAGGGCGTGAAAAAAATCGTTGCGTATGCGAAAATGAAGTCGACTGATTGGACGGTTATTCTTTATGTTGTTATTGAAGAATTTATGGATGAAACAAATAAACTGATAACGCAGCTAATTATAAACACGCTAGTGATTTTTGTCATCACGTGTTTAATCGTTTGGTATGTTACCAAATTTATGTTTCGTCCGATTAAAAAAACGGTTGCACTTTTGGAAAATATTGCTGACGGAAATGGCGACTTAACCGTCAAGTTGAAAGTTAGTGGCAATGATGAAGTAACTGCCTTGTCGGAATATTTTAACCGCACGATGGAAAAGATTCGTCTTGCGATTCAAAGTGTTGCAACAGGAACAATTTCCATGCGTGTTGATGCGGTGGAGCTTAGCAGTAATATGGAAGAAACTGCAAGTGCAATTAATCAAATTAGCACAAACATTGAAAACGTAAAAGTGAAAACGCAAATGCAAGCTGCCTGTGCAAACGAAACAGCAAGCACAATGGAAGAAATGATTCGCACGCTGCAAAGTTTAAACGGACACATTGAAAAGCAGGCAGCTTGTGTTACTCAATCTTCATCTGCCGTTGAACAAATGGTTGCTAACATCAATCAAATCTCGAAAACACTTTCACATAACAATACCTTGATGCAAGAATTAAACGGTAAATCAATTTACGGTAAGAACAGCATTAACGAAGCGAATAGCGTTATCGCACAAATTGCAACTCAATCGGACACACTCGTTAAGGCAAGCAACGTAATTCAAAGTATTGCTGGGCAAACGAATCTACTTGCGATGAATGCATCAATCGAAGCGGCACACGCTGGAGATTCTGGAAAAGGCTTTTCTGTTGTCGCTAGCGAAATCCGTAAACTCGCGGAACAGTCAAATGCACAAGGCAAGATGATTGCACAATCGCTGAAAGGAATCACAGAAATTATTGCGGACCTCGTTAATGCAGGTAACAGTGCACAAACAGCCTTCGACGATGTGTTCCGCCTTGCGAACAAAATTGCCGAACAGGAAGACTCGATAACAAATGCTTTGCAGGAACAATCGAACGGCAATCAAGAGGTTCTTGCAGCGATGCGCGAAATTACAAACTCAAGTATGCAAGTGCGGCAAGGCTCGGACGAAATGCTTCAAGGCGGTTTGCAGGTTTCGCATGAAATGAAAAACCTCGAAAACCTAACTGTTACCATCACCAACGCGATGAACGAAATGGTAAACGGTGCGACTGAAATCAATCGTGCTGTGCAGGAAGTGAATAATATTGTCCGCAAGAACGAAGAAAACATTGTCGCACTTGACTCCGAAATCGGAAAATTTCGCGTCTAGCTTTTAATCGAACTGTTGCACTTAAATTGGTGTAAACGAAACGCTAGTACACGGCCGGCGGCTTCATTT
>CALAEM010000124.1 GCA_937890985.1 uncultured Treponema sp.
GCGGAAATCCGCCGCATTTCGACCTACTTTTACATAAAGCAATAACCGAATACCGCAAAGTTCAGTCGACGCAATGAGCGTATGCCTAAAATGCTTTTGTACATGATGGTCAACTTAAAATCCGCTTGGCGGATTTTAAGTTGAGCCGTGAGTTGCACGCTAGGTTAATGTGAATGCTTGAACTTTTGGTAAAATTGGTTTATGTAGCTTGCCTTTACGGCTGTGCTTTATTTAAAATATTCGCTGTCGAAAACTCGTTCAAGCTCACGCTCGGAATACCGCTTCGAGTTGATAAAGTTTTCACGTACAATATCGATACTTTCTTTGTCGAGCATTAAGCTTTTGTCGTCATGCAAATATGCAACAAAATCCTCAAAAATCGAGAGCGGAAGCCACGGAAAGGCTATTTCAAAGACATTGAACCACTCGGAATACTGCACCGAATTTTCAGGCGAAAGGATAACGCCCTGCTCTTTGAGACGGGTTCGTTTTTCTGGTGCGATTGTAAACACCTTTTGATTCAAAAGCTCACAATATTCTTCTGACGAAAAAAGAACACCGACTTCACGAATCAAAGCCGTCTTATGCACAGACGAAATATCTGCTAAAATCGACGCCGTTACAAAGTTCATTCCCTCGGAACGAACATAAAACAAGTTCTTTTTTTCCGCTTCAGCAAACTCAACCGATTTTTTTAAATCGCCTTTTTCTAAAAGCGGGCGTAAAATTTCTCCGTTATCCAAAGTATACTCCACACTCATTCTATATAACTTTCAAAAAAAAATCTAGCAGTTTTTTTACACTCGCACCAAATATTATACTTTTTTAGCAAAAAATCGGTATCCGTTTAAGTCGAAGATTTCGCGAATACCGATTTTCAAAAATTTACTGCAAAGTCGAAAACGTCTCGCAGTAGCTTCAAACGAACTTTTAAAACTTAACTGTTTTCAAAAATGTTTTGAAGTCGTTTTCGGCTGCCGCTAACTCGGATTCGGTTTTTTCTATTTTTTCGTCCATTGCAACGATTTCTTCTTCAAGCTTTAAAAGCTTTGCGGTAAACTTTGCAACTTCGTTCGTACCCGCGAGAGCTTCCATATTTTTGCGGGTGCGTTCTTGTTCTGAGTTTAGTTTTTGCACTTGCGTGCGTAAGTCTGAAAGCTTTTTCGACACCGCGGCGATAGCACTGCGTTTTTCTGTAATTTTTGCAAAAGTCGCAGATACATTTGACGGAGCATTTCCACTATTGATGTAAGTGATGAATATATCGTCGAAGTTACCAGTATCGATTAGTGCGTACTGCTTGTAAACGATTTGATTTTCCTTTACAGTAAAAGTTGTCGACGCATTTGCAGGTACAGTTACCGAAAAGCGATATACGTCGCTAGTTTTTTCGATGGGCTTTTCCGTTTTGTACAATGTTGTCGCATAAGTAATCGGATGCTCGATAATCACTTGTCGCGGTTTTGTATCGGAGTTCTTTAATTGATATGTTGATGTGTAAATGTGCTCTTTTTCAACTTTCAAAACACCGTTAGCTGCATTTACTTTCGAGACAGTTTCTTCTGTGTTTTGATTGCGGTTACCGCGTAAAAGTAAATCGTCGCCGTATGCAATGAGCCTTTTTTCATCTTTCGGGAAAAACGCAATCATCGAATCACCTGAGTATCCGTCGTCATATAGAGTAATTGCACCTGCTGGTAAATTTAAGCCAGATGTGTTTGTCAGCTCAACGCAGAGTTTCGGATTTTTCATTTGGTAATTCATATCCGAAAATACGGTCATTTTTTTTGCTGACAACGTGGTAACTTTCAAAGGCAGCATCATACTTTTTTGCCTTTGGAGCGAAACGGGAGCAGACGGCGTGAAGACAAATTTAGAGTCAGCTTTGACCGAGCTTTCTGCGGAAAAAGCTTCCGAGTTTGACTCGTATTTTGAACCAGCTGAAGCGTCCAAGCTTTTAGTAAGCCGCCTTTCTGCTAACGCAACCATCGGTGCCTTTTTCGCATAAGCGTATTCTTCCTCATCGGCGAGCATTTCCGAATCGTACATTTCAAGCGAAGCGGCACCTTCAATCGGTAAGGCAATTTCGGGGCGTTCAACATAAAATGGGTCATACAAGTTTTGTCTGAATGAAACGGGTTTGCCAGTAACTAAATTTAGCTTAACATCTTTCCAGTCGATGTTTGTCGAGTTATCAACTATAGCCCACGCTTGGAAAACTGCCTCGTTATTGCCTAAAATCAGGCGGTACGTGGTTTTCCAAACAGGAGCACCGAGAACGTAAGAAAGCCTAACCGTACGCTCACCAGCACCTTCAATATTTATGCGAATTGTTTTTTTGTTATTGGATGTTGTTTCTCTATCCAAGAGCTGCAAGGCTTTTTGCAATGCTTCATTTTTTGCAGCATCGCTAAACGTAAAGCTAAGCACTGTGTCTAAGCCGAAAACCTGCACGCCGTTTGCAGTTAGCACTGAAAGCGTAATTTTGTCTGCTTTGTCGTCGCTTGCACTTTTTTCGACACTTAAAAGTCGCCCTTCCGTGTTTTGCATACCAGCTTTGTCGTGAAATGCAAAACGCATCGTGCTACCAATTTGATTTTTTAAAAGCTCTAAAATCGACGGACGCTCCGAAAGATTCACTGGCAAACTTTCCAGCGTTTTTTGCAACGTTTCACTTGAAGAATACTCCAAGGTCATTTTTTTTGCACCTGCGTCGCTGATTGCAACCGACTTCAAAAAATCGTCGATTTGGTTATCATCGAAAGTTAAATCGAAACTAACTGCTCCTGAAACTTTTGTCTCATGCTCGTAATATGCAACTCCAGATGAAAAAATCGTAACATCCTTCAATGGTAATTCAACCGCTTCCGCAGTTGCTGCAAGAGCCAAAAGTGAAAGTCCTAAAAGTTTATTCATAAACACCTCGCTAAAAATTATAAATAGCAACTAAAAGTTAAAAAAAATAATATTCAAATTGTTACATTTTTGGCGTAATTGTAGCCACTAGCTTTTCTTTTTGTGTTATGGTAATATGTGCACATGGATTTTGCAGCAATGAAAAGAGAAATATTTCAAACAATGTGTCAACACACAAATAAAAATTTTTTAGCGAAGGAAATAAACGGTTTCGCTTTTGTGCATCATCGAATGGAGCTTAAAATGCAAAAATTAGTTTTTTGCTTTGTTTGCTTTTTTTTATCGGCGGTAATGATTTTTGCCCAACCGAAGCCCGACGCATTGAAGTATTATTTTAACGGAAGAGATTTGGACGCAAAGGGGCGAACAGAGGATGCTGTTACTTCGTATAACACAGCTATAAATATATGTTTGAACGAATTGGCGGAAAACCCGAATAATATGGACTCTTATGCGGTGTATACTTGGTCGCTTTATCGGTTGAAAAAGTACGCCGAAACGGTTGCCGTTTGCACACAAGCTTTGAATATCCGTGAAGATGCAAGAATTGTTGAAACCATGGGAGAAGCTTTGTTTTACTTAAACCGCTTTGACGAGTGCTTGGCAAAAATGCAGCGGTACATCGAACTTCCTCATAGCGATAACAGAATCGGTGCGGCGTATTTTTTCGAAGCGGAAATTTACCGCTTGCGAAAACAATACAACAAGGCTGAAATCGCATACACAACGGCTGTGTACTTTGAGCCTTCTTTGAGTCATTGGTGGTTGCGGCTTGGGAATGTGCGTGAAGCTGTGGATAATAAAGCTGGTGCACTTGAAGCGTATAATCGTGCGTTAAACTTAAATCCGAATCAAAGCGAAGCTACCAATGCAATAAAGCGGCTTAGCAACTGATGCAGCGTCATGAAGTTTACAATGCTACTGTTTTAAAAATTTCCAAAACAGGCGAGGGACACGCTTTAGTACACTTTATTGTTGATGAAGGTGAGCAGCCAAAATTGCTTGCTGCATTTTTTTTTGGTTTAAGCAAAAGCAAAAAAAATTACGGCGTTACCCAATTTCAAAGCGGGAAACTATGGGTGTATTATAACCCTGTTACAAAAACGTATAAGGTTACGGATTTTCAAGTAACTGAAGCGAGGGCGGGACTTTCCGAAAGTTTAGTGCGAGTGTGGTGTGCAGGTCTTGCGAGTGAGCTTGCTTTGAAAATGCACGGGAATATACGCTTTGTCTTGATTACTGCGTTTTTGGACGGAATTGCGGCATCAAACGACGAAGAATGCAAACTTGCGACATTGAGATTTCTCTGGCGCGTGCTGTTGCACGCTGGTGTTGCACCGTCGCTTGAAGTGTGTGCTGCGTGCGAAAAAGAGCTGAGCCAAAGTCAGAGCTTGCTTTATGTTTATAAACCTAATAGCGAAGTGTATTGCGAGGAATGTGCTGGAGCAAACCGTGCAGAGTTTTTGCCTCTTTCAGCTGAGGCACAAAAGTTTTTGTGGAGCGTTAGCACGGAGCCTGGAAGTGTGTCGCGTAAAAGAAAACTCAGCCCGCCCGCCGAGCAAGAGCTTCGCACGTTTTTGTTTTTTTTTGTGCAGCAACTTGTCGGCTCAAAGCTAAAAACGCTTGAGGCGGGGATTATTTAATTGAAGCTTTTGGCTTTACCTTGATGTGATTGCAAAGACAAGCCAAAATCTCAAAGCTCTAAAGACTATTGTAAATTTTCTCGAGGTTTGCTTTTTGGCGTTCGTAAAGCGAAAGATTGCCAGCACTTGTTTCGATAGTGTAAATAGTTTCAACCTTTGCCTTTGCATCGCGTGCAAGCACTTGAGAAACTTGCGGGCTTGCTTGTTCCTCGGTAAAGACCACCGAAATTTTGTTATCTTTGCAATATTGAACCAACTCTTTCAGCATTTTTGCTGAAGGCTCGCCCTCGTTAAATACGTCTCGAATGCCTTTTTGAGTCAAGCCCAAATCACGGCAAAGATACGCAAATGCCTCGTGTCCAACAATAATTGTTTTTCGAGTCTTTGCGGCGATTTTGCTGCGGTATTCATCGCGTAAAGCGATTATTGCTTTTGTGAACTTTTGTGCATTCTCTTCATAGTACTCCGCGTTTTTCGGGTCAATGTTTTTCAACGCGGCACAGACGGTTTTTGCCATTTCAGCACTTTCAGTTAAACCAAGCCAAACGTGCGGGTCATATTCACCGTGGTGATGATGTTCGTGCCCGCTTTCATGTTCATCGTCGTCATCATCATCGTGGTCTGATTTGATGAGGTTTAAGCCTGTAGATAAATCAATAACTTTTTCTTCGGCAAGCAATTTTTTTTCAACCAACTCTTCAGCCCATTCTTCCATCTCTAAACCGTTTACAAAAAGGAGAGAGGCATTTTTGAGCACTTCCAAATCTTTTGGGCGTGGCTCATAATGGTGAGCTTCCGCATTGTCGGGAATTACTGACACAACAGCAACTTTGTCGCCTGCAACAGCTTTTACGATTTCTTTAACTGCGTTAAAACTAACCGCAACGGTTAATTTTCCGTCTGAAGATGATTTACTTGGTTCGGCTTTACCGAATGCAGCAACCGGAAACAAAAGACATGCACTAAGCATAAAAGATAAAATTTTTTTCATTTGAAAAACTCCATTGCAGGCATTATAATTATTTTTATAAAAAATTGCAAGTAATTTGCAAATTATTTTGCAAGTTTTTCGTAAAATAATTTTGGGTTTGTTCTTGTGGCGGTTTGCACAAAAGCTTTTGGGTGTTTTGGAAAAGACTATCGCACAAAGGCTCTACCTTTTTGAAAACTCAAAACTAAAAGCCAAAGTTTAGGCTTTTCTCAGAATGAGTGGGTTAAAGCAAAAAAGCTTCGGTGAATAGATGAATAAATGTACAAAAAAGAATTGCGTTTTTGTGCGAGTACCTTGATTTTAAGGTGACTATGGTTTATAATTGTGTGTCATTTTCGAGTAATTTGAGGTTAGCTATGGATGCGTTTTTGAAAAGGGTTGCCTGTGCGTTCGTCACTTTTGGTTTGATTTTTGTGTTGCCGATTGCTTGTAAAGGTGGTTTGCTAGATGATGTCGAGCGGGAAATTGCTCGTGACGACGCAAACTCTCCTTTTGTGTTTACTCCGAGTGATAAAATGGCATTTAGTACAACAGAGCAAAAAGTTTATTTGGAGTCTGATGTCGAAATAACTACGATTGCTGACATTAAAAATGATACAAGGCAGAATCTCACTGCTACATTGGAGATTGATGAAAAGGATAAAGTGCTTTTTGAGAATGCTCCTGAGCTCACTTCTGCAACCTGTGTGGATGAGGTTTCGTTTAAGTTTAAGTTTAGGTCTAACGCTGAAGGAAAGGAAGCTTATGTTAGGATTAGATTGACAAAGGCGAGTGGTGGAGAATTTGGCGTTAAGGAAGGTTGGATTCGATGTAACAGTAGACCAGCTGTTCCTGAAGTAACGTTTGTAGGCGGTACGGATAAAATTAAAATAGAAAAGCCTACTGCGGGTAGCTTTGAAGATATTAAAGACGTTATAGTAACTGTTTCGCGTAGTGGTGAAGTGGAGCCAGTCGAAAAATGCGAGAAAAAGTATAGGCTCAGTGATTTACCTGTAGAACTTAAAATGTATAAAACTTCAACCGCTCAAGGTTTATTTGGGGCAGCGGTTGACGGAATGTATAGCATTCATGTTGAGGCTATCGATGCTGTCGGGTTAAGTTCCTCTAAACAGACTGAAGATAATATCAGCTACATGCGGCACAATGTTACGTTTTTTGCTAACGGCGGAAAGGCTGTACCGCAGCAACTTGTTATCAAAGGCGACAAGGCTGCAAAACCAGAGGTTAGTTATCTGGAACATAGTTTAGTCGGCTGGTACCAGGACGTGGGATATACAAGTCAGTGGGATTTTGGCGAGCCTGTCGAAAAGGATTTACTCCTTTATGCGAAGTGGAATTCAACTGCGACAAGTACCGCCGTTGTAAAGATAAACGATGCCGAGGTTAGTGAAAGCGAAGCGTGGAAAATGCTTAAGGCTGAGGTTGCAAAACCTTCCGTAAGCAGCATTACCATAAATGGAAAAATAAAAGCAACTAGCGATGCTGGTAATAACGGTGTAATTCAAGTTAACAAAACTCTGATTATAAAAGGTACAGATAAAGACAGTGATGTTCTCGATGCAAGTAACTTGAGCGGTATTTTTGCTGTAACTACAAATGGTTATTTGGAGCTTAGTAACTTGACGTTAAGGAATGGCAAGCTGCAAGACACGGATGAGCAGTCTGGCGGTGGTGCAATTTACTGTGAAGGTTCTATCTTCTTGCGTGACGGTATAATTATCACCGAATGTCAAGACAATCGACTAGGTGCTGGCAAAGGAATGGGCGGAGCAGTTTACTGCAAAAACACATCGACAGCTAATCATGCTGTGTTACTTACTAATACAGTTATAAAGAATTGTACTGCAAGTAACGGCGGCGGTATTGCGGTTTTTGGCACCACAAGTGCTGAAACATCATGTGAAATAGGTGCGGAAGTTGAAATTAGCGGATGCACACTTTTAAGCACGAGCGGTAAAGGCAAAGCGGTATACATCAAAGGCAAAGGTATTCTCGACATCAGTGAGACGGCGTACATTGCACCAAATAACGATGTTTACATTGATAAGAATTGTTATATCAACACGACGGCTGAACTACAACTACAACAAAAACATTCAGCTCATGTTTTGACACTCACGCCGTACGAGTACAACACGGACGACATAGAGTTTGTCAAAGGTTCATATCGCGAACAAAATGCCCCTAAGTTTGCAGTAACGCCTCAAAAAGTCGAAGGCGGCGACGTCAACTACACGATAAACACTGACGGGAAGTTAAAACTTTCTTCCAACATAAAGATAAATAACGAGACAGTTGGTGAAGCGAATGCTTGGAAAGCATTGAAAGATGCGGTTGAGAATTCTTCCATTGGAGATACGATTACCATAAATGGAAGCATCAAAGCCACGTTTGTTCACAAAGGCGTAATTAAAGTCAACAGAAAGCTAACCATAAAAGGCACAAATAAAGCAAACGATATTCTTGATGCAGGTGACTTTAGCGGTATTTTTGAAATTACTGAAGATGGAGAGCTGACACTAGAAAATCTGACATTGCAAAATGGTTATTTAAAAAGTTCCGATTCACAGCCTGGTGGCGGTGCAATTTACTGTTGCGGTAAACTGACTACAAACTATGTGGTTATAAAAAATTGTCACGACAAACGAAGTGTAAGCAGAGGCGTTGGATATGGCGGTGCAATTTATGCTAAAAAAGTTTCCGAAGGAAAAGAATGTAAAGCTACACTCACGAACACAGAGATCGAAAAGTGCAGTGCATGGTGTGGCGGTGGCATTGCTGTTGCTGACGGAGCTATTTGCTCGATAGGTGACGAAGTTCATATAAAAAATTGCAGACTTTCTGGTTCAGGCAGCAATCGTTATGGAAAAGCTGTTTTCCTTAAAACGGAAAAAAATAAACAAGGCAGCATTCTGCAAATCGGAGGCTCGTTGGATATCCCAACAAATGACAAGCACGATGTTTACATAAGTAAGAGCTGTTATATTGAGATAATATCTAACCTTACAGGTCGAGCCAACGCTGTTTTGACACTCACGCCGTACGAGTATAACACAGATATCGAGTTTGTCAAAGGTGCGGCGTTCCGTACAGACAATGTTTCAAAGCTCGACGTAACTGCATATAAAGGTGTAGATTATAGAATAAACACAGACGGGAAGCTTGTAAAGAAATAATTGTTAGTTGCGTTTTCAGAAGATGTACGCTCGTAACGGTTGGCGTGTTAGTGAAAGCAAAGCGTTGAAAAAGCTTAAAGGCGTGCTTGAAAATCTTTCCATTGGAGATAGCAATCACACAAGAAAAGCTGAAAAAAGTCTTTGACTGCATACCATTCGTAAATCGAGCTTAATAAAATAATGCGTCATTGTCGCTATTCACCGAATGTTCAACTCACAGGTCAAATTAAAATCCGCTCGGCGTATTTTAATTTGACCATCATTTGCCACAAGCTGACAAGGATGTCAGCGGTAAAAAGCCCTGCCGACGTTTTTGCTCCGCAAAAACTCGAAGT
>CALAEM010000125.1 GCA_937890985.1 uncultured Treponema sp.
GACTTTCGAGTTTTTCAAAAACTATATTTTTGAAAAACGTCGCCAATTTTTGAACTTTGCGGTATTCGGTCATTGCTTTATATAAAAGTAGGTCTGAATGTGGCGGATTTCCGCCGCATTCAGACCCGTGGATAAGCTTTCGGTTAAAAAAATTTAATATGAGAAAAATATACCGATTGCATTTTTTGCGATAATGTGATATAATGCGACATTCTCAAGCTAGAGAGGTTTTTTGTATGTACGAGATTTTGGCAAAAAAGCAATTTTCTTCCGATGTGTTTTATTTGCGAGTGAAAGCAGAAAAGATTGCACGGAACAGAAAGTCGGGGCAGTTCGTAATTGTGCAGTTGCCGGGCGAGTTCGGGGAGCGTATTCCGCTGACTATCGCTGATGCAAGTGCGGACGAAGGCTGGATTGCGTTGGTAATTCAGGCGATTGGTGCAAGCACGGTCAAGTTGTGCAGCTTGAACGTTGGTGAATGTTTGGGTGCGATTTTGGGGCCGCTTGGTGTGCCAAGTGAAATTGAAAAAGTGAAGCACGTTGTTGCAGTTGCTGGCGGTATCGGTGCGGCACCGCTTTATCCGATTGTCCAAGATCATAAAAAACTTGGTAACTATGTTACCGTCATTAATGGAGCTCGAAACAAGGAGCTTGTCGTATTTGAGGAAGAGCTCAGCAAAGTGTGCGACAAGCAAATTATCACCACTGATGACGGCTCATACGGACGCAAAGCTTTGGTAACAGAGCCTTTGAAGGAATTGTGCGAGTCGGAAAATCCGCCTGATTTGGTGATTGCGATTGGACCGCCGATTATGATGAAGTTTGCCGCAAAGACAACTCAGCCTTACGGTGTTAAGACAATCGTTTCGCTTAACACGATTATGATAGATGGAACAGGAATGTGTGGCTGCTGTCGTGTCGAAGTCGGCGGTGAGACAAAGTTTGTGTGCGTTGACGGACCTGACTTTGACGGGCATAAGGTTAATTTTGACAATATGATGAGCCGAATGAAAACCTTTAAACCTGAAGAGGAAGTTGCAAAGCATAAATGCAAAATTGGATTGCATAATTAGGAGAATAAAATGGCTGCATACGAAAGTGAACAAGTGCTTGCAGAAAAAGCACAAAAGATATTTGACGAAATTAAAACGAAAAACTTAACGCCGAAAGAGCGCATGGCAATTCCGCCACAGGAAATGCCGACGCGTGAGCCGAAGCAGCGTGCAACCGAAATGGACGAAGTCGCACTCGGGTACACTGCAACGGAAGCACGTGTTGAAGCCGCACGCTGTTTGGGCTGTAAAAATCGTCCCTGCGTTGCAGGTTGTCCTGTCGGTGTGATGATTCCTGAATTTATCAAAGAAATTCAGGATGGCAATTTTGAAGACGCAGTGCAAACTATCAAAAAGACAAACTTGCTTCCAGCAATTTGCGGGCGTGTTTGTCCGCAAGAAAAACAGTGCCAGCTTCACTGCACGGTCGGAAAGTCGCTTAAGTCTGTCGATAAAGCTGTCGCAATCGGACGCTTGGAGCGTTTCGTTGCCGATTATGAGCGTGAAAACAATTTGGCAAAGCCCGTGGAAGTAAAAAAGTCAACTGGTAGAAAAGTTGCTATCATAGGTTCAGGGCCTGCAGGTTTGGCTGCTGCGGCTGATATTCGCCGTGAAGGACACGAAGTTGTTGTTTTTGAAGCCCTCCAAAAAGAAGGCGGCGTTATGGTTTATGGAATTCCTGAGTTCCGCTTGCCAAAAGAAATTGTCGCAAAAGAAGTTGAATCGCTCAAAAAAATGGGCGTTCAATTTCAAACGAACTTTTTGGTCGGTCGAACCGAAACACTTGACCAGCTTTTGGAAGAAAGCGGTTTTGACGCGGTGTTTATCGGTACGGGAGCTGGTTTGCCTAAGTTTATGGGCATCGAAGGCGAAAACTTAATCGGTGTTTTTAGTGCCAACGAGTATTTAACGCGGGCAAACTTAATGAAGGCATACGAAAAAGCTGCGGACACACCGCTTTATCCTGCGAAAACGGTTGCAGTCCTCGGTGGCGGAAACGTTGCAATGGACGCAGCCCGAATGGCATTGCGATTGGGAGCAAAAAAAGTGTATTGCGTGTACCGCCGCACGAGAGCCGAAATGCCTGCCCGCTTGGAAGAAATCGGGCACGCCGAGGAAGAAGGCGTTGAGTTTTGCTTTTTGCAAAACCCGACACGTATCATCGGAAACGAAAACGGTGCGGTTACGGGTTTGGAGCTTTTGAACTATGAGCTGGGCGAGCCTGACGAATCTGGTCGCCGAAGTCCAGTTGCTATCAAAGGAACAGAGCATGTGCTGCCAGTTGATGCGGTGATTGTCGCACTCGGAAACAATTCCAACCCGTTGATTGCAAAGACAACAAGCGGGCTTGAAACAAAGCCACACGGAAATATTATCGTTGACGGCGAAAACCGCACTAGCTTGAAAAAAGTTTGGGCGGGCGGCGACATTGTTTTGGGTGCCGCAACCGTTATCCTCGCGATGGGCGAAGGACGAACTGCCGCAAAAAGCATCAACGAATATTTGGCGAGCTTAAAATAATTTTGCGGCTTGACTGCAAACTATTGCGGTTAAAGCAAAAACCGTTATGCGTGTCGGAGCAAATTTGCTTCCGAGACGCATAACCTAGGTTGCACAAACTCGGCAAATCGATTGACAAACCAAAGCTTCGGTTACATATCTTTGATTACCTCAAAAAATTCGGCACGTCATTTTTATTCTGGAAATTTGTAAACGGGGAAGCTTTTTGAATTGAAGTAGCGATGCACTTTTACGTCTTTTGGCAAAAACTTGACGGAGAGCGTGATTTCATTCGGCGGAACTTTGAAACTTTTCAAAAACACGAATGTTTTATCGATATGAAAAGCATAAAGCTAAAAAAAGGAGCTTCTATGAAACTAAAACACTTTTATGTTTGTATTGTCGCACTTGTGGCGGTTTTGTTTTTTTCTTGCAGCCCGACTGCAGAGGCTGCGATTAGTGCAAGTGGCGATGTTACGCTCAATTTAACTGTCAAACCCGGTGAAAATACTAAAATTTTAATCAAGAACGCAGCTGGCGATGGAAATTCGCTTTTTGATGCGAAGCAAATCACCGAAAACTTAAAGACTGAAAACATTGAAACGTTGAAGTTTAAGGCTTCTGCGGACGCTTCTGTCGATGCAAGTTTTAGAATTCCGAAAAATCGTGTTCAAACGTCTAACCTTTTTGGCATTGACCTGGAAAACAAAAAAGTTACTTGCAATATCAGTAAGGAAACTTTGGCGGATGTAATCGAAACTTTTCCGCAGGACGTAAAAGACTACTTGGAGATGTTTTGCTCGCCTGTTACAACTGGGGAAACGCTGACGGCAGGTAAATACGAAGAGCTTATCACAAGCACGTATGGCCCGAAAATAGCCAACGAGTTAAAAACTTCGTTTTTCAAGGTTGTACTCACCTGTCCAGGAGTTATCGACAGTGTAAAATCCGAACCAGAGGGGCGAGTTCATTACTTTGCTGGAAACAGTGCAACGTTGACCGTGCCGCTTTCCTATATGCTTTCGCTGGAAAAGCCACTCCTGATTACAATCACCTATAAATAGCACGCCGGTTCGGAAATTGACATCCTTGGCGGAAATGGCTTGCGTCCACGTGACGGAGGTTCAAAAATTGGCAAGGAC
>CALAEM010000126.1 GCA_937890985.1 uncultured Treponema sp.
CAAAAATTGGCAAGGATGCCAATTTTTGAACCGTCCCGTGAGTTGCACTTTCGGTGAATGAGGATAATTATGCATTTTTAGCAAAATGCAATGGCAACGTTCCGCTTTTTAAGGAGCGTAAGTCAGCGTAATTTCTTCGATGTCCTGCTTGTGCTTCAATTTGAGATAAAGTGTCGCCGTTGCTTCGTTGTAAACATAGCCTGAAGAGTTGTACGTTTCAAAGCGGTTGTCGCTTCGGTACTCCAGTCCGTAAATGATAATTGTTTTGAGACGCTTGACGTTGCGGATAACCATATACTCGGCTCCATCGCGGACACCTTCGACGGCAAAACGAACATAGCCTGTATGATGGTCGATGACGCTGATGTTTTGTGCCGAGCCATAAACCCACATTCCATGCTCTGCAGTGTGAAATGATTTTGCCGACGGATACCAGTTATTGGTGATTATGTACGGATACAGTTTTGCCGCGTTTAAAATCTCCGCGTCATTGACAACCAAGCCCACGCTTTTGCCGTTTGAAACCACGTTGTAAGTTTGTGCTAAACTTCCGTCAGCTCCGATAAGTGAACACACAGAAGTAAAAACTTTGTAGGCAACAGGCTTCCAGCTCGTTGCGGTAACACGCATAAGTATTTTTGAAAGACGAATACTCAAAAGCGTATCGATAAAACTTTGTTTATCATTAGTTTGGACTACATATAAATTGTTATCGATTACGGTGAAAGAATCTTTTATCTTTCGAAAGCATGTTTCCAAACTTTTTTCGAAAAAGTTTTCTTGCTTCGGAAAATATTCAGCGTAGTCCGAAAAGCATTCCACAATACCGATTGCTTGCGTTAAAGTTATTTTCGACAAATCGCTACCGTTGAGAATTGTAGGCAAATCCGAAATGAGAACCGAGCTATTGCGGTCAACCAAATACGCGATTAAGTTCGGCGTTTCAAAAACCGAAACCGAGCGCTCGGAGATGAGTTTCGAAAGTTTATTTCGCTGAGCGTTTTCCTCTTGAAGCACGCTTGCAAACATATTGATTGTGTTTCCGTAAAACGGCATCGTTAACTCAGTGCGGGCGTTTTTCGAAAGAGAATTTTCCGGTGCGGTTTTTAATGCGTTTAAGTACATATTCCTGCGTGCCATTTCCGCAATGTAAGTTGCAATCGTTTGCTCGTTATAGGTTTTTCGGTTGATTTGCTCACGCAAAACGGAAAGGCTTAAATTGGCAAAATTTTCTTTCGCGGTGTTATATTCTTCTTCGGAGCAGCCAGTCATCGAAGCAACCGATTCAATGCTGAACTCGCGTGATTCAACGTAACTGATATATTTTGCCGAGGCTGTCTTTTCGCTTTCAAGCACTAATCGCGGTTGCTCAATCTTTGTGTCGATAATGCCCATTTCGTTAAAGCCGAAATTTCCCTCAAACTGGAAGTGCTTTTTGTTATAAAAAATTAAGCTTTTTTTATTTTTAATTTCAAACTTTGCGTTTGCCGCGATTTTCCACGGTACGCTCACTTCACTCACTGTTTCAGGCATTTGTGCCGTGATGTTCAAAACCTCGATGTCTCCAAACTTATCGTAAGCAAACGTAATACTCACATCTTGCGAGCAATGAACTGTAAAGCTCTTTTCAGTGTTGCTGTATTGAAGCACTTCCAACCGCGTCGTGATTTTTTTCCCGTCCGCAATTTCATCGGCAGTAATGGAGTCTCGCTCGCTAACAAAAAAACTGATACCGTTTGCGACAACTTGCACGGGTAGAATAGGGACTGTTTTTGAGCCGACTGTGTCATACCTTCCTGCCACCGAAATTGCACCTAAATTAAGCGAAAAAGTTTTTCCGCTCTTAAACTGAAGAATAAAAAGGCCGATAATGGCTAAGATACTGAGTATTATTTGTGTAATTATTTTTATGCCTGTATGTTTCATAAATGCAGGGCATTCTATATTATTTTTCACAAAATATCAAGATAATGGAGTTATCACGAATATGTTAAAAAGAGTTCTTTTGTTTTTTAGTCCGCTTATTCTCTTTGCGTTTTTCGCCTGTCAAACAACCGACACGGCAAGCATAAAAGAAAGCGAACCGGCGATTAGCGAAAAGCCTGAGGTGTCGAAACCCGCTGAAGACGCAAAGAAAGCTGAACAGCCACAGCCGAAACCTCCCGTTTCAAAAGTTGTGCCGAAAGTTCCACCGAATAAACCAGTTCAACCTAAGCCTATTCAACCGAAGCCGTCGGTTGCTTCCGAGTTGGACTTTTCAAACAAATTGAAAGAGCTTTTGGCAAAAAATAAATTTAATGAAGCATTGAAGCTTTTTGACACTTATGACCAAAATATTACTCAAAAGCCTTCGATACAAAACTTAAAGTTGGCAATTTTGATTTCCAATAACAATTTGGATGAAGCAAGTGTACTTGCCGATTCTCTTGAGAAAAAATACCCAAATAACACAGAAACGCTTTTGGCACAAAGCTACCTTGCCGCAATGAGCAAAAACCAGGCAAAGCGTAGTGCTTACTTAAAAAAGATTATCGCACTTGAGCCGAAACATTCGGAAGCTTTAACGGAGCTTGGCAATGACGCTTATTCTGCGAAAAGTTACGCGACAGCCGCGAAATATTATTCGCAGGCGATTGCAGCCAACGACGGAAATGACGATGCGATGGTCGGCTTAGCAGACGTTTTATATATGCAGGGCGACTTCGCAAAGTCCGAAGAGCAGCTTGCGGTTGTGCTAAAGCGAAACCCGAAAAATGCTTCAGCGTACGCGATGCTTGCCCGTGTGCAGTTCGAGCAAAACCAAGTGTTGCCCGCTATCGAAAACATCAACAAGGCGATAAAACTGGAGCAAGACATTCCAGAGTTTTGGTCGGACAAGGGCTTATATTGCTCACGTGCGGGAAAGCTAAAAGAAGCACTCGCCGCATACAGCAAAGTAATTAGCCTTGAGCCTGAAAACTACATTGCGTATATTTATCGGGCAGGAATTAACGACAACTTGAAAAACAAAGCCGAAGCAATCAGCGATTATCAAAAGGTGCTTGAGTTGTATCCGAGCTATTATTTTGCGGCGGAAGGCTTAGGCGTGCTTTACTTTGAAAAAGGCGACTATCTAAAAGCTGGCGATGCGTTTTATTCAGCTTGGAAAAACGCCGTGGACAAGAACTTTTATGCTTTGATGGTTACTATTTGCTATTATCAGTTGGGTGATGCAAAAAAAGCAAAGGATTTTATGAGTAAGCAGCTCCCTTCTATCGACCGAAAAAACAATGAAACGTTATATTTCCTCTCGCGTCTTTTCGTTGACCACGTCGGTGATAGCGACGTAACATTTCGACTCTCAAAGGAAGAAAACAAAACGAAGCGCTACCGCATGCAGTTTTACCTTGCGAAGTTTTACGAGCTAGTGAAAAAATCCACAGTTGCGGTGAAGCTTTATGAGCAGGTTAGCGAGTGTCAGTATCCAGCCTTTTTTGAATACCGCCTCGTCGAAGCTGAGTTGGCAAAAAATGGCATTGCACCAAAGGCAAAGTAGTCGACGTTTTTAGCCGCTAGATTTACTTGAGTGCTACTTGTCAACTAAGTCAAGCTTGCGAAAAATCAACGCACTTTCTCTGCAAGTTTTTGCTTTCGTGGAATTTTAAACGGGAAAGCTTATCCACAGGAGAAATTAAAATCCTAGAGGATTTTAATTTCTCCAACTTTTCTAAAAAGCTAAATACGCTCGGTCTACAGTCATTCCGTTTTGGTGGCGTAATTCGCTTCAAGCCTATTTTTCAAAAAGCTTAAAAGAAATGCCTTTTAAGCTTATCTAAAAAGGCTTCTTTATTTTAGGTTTGACCTAAAAACTTTAAAGCCTTACAATAAAACTTTTGCAGAGTAAAAAGCCAAAAAGCTTCGAAGAAAGAAAGGTTTAAAATGAGCGTCTAAAATGTCGCCGCTCATTTTAACGTCGAGTTTTGAAAAGCATGGTGAACATTTATCTTTTCAAAACATCGCAGATTGTATGCCGTTTCTCAGCGTTGCTTCCGAAACGGCGAAAATTATCTCTTTCGAAAACTGATGTTTTCTCAAGTAGATGATTTTATATGAAACTAAAAAGTCAACAGCTTTATTTCCACTGGCAATTGTGCAATAAAATTTTTCGATATTTACAGAATTATCAAAATAGGCGGTTACACCACTTGAAAAAAAATACAAAATGTATTACTCTTAGCCAATGCCGTATTGTGCTTTTGTAGCACGACGTAGCAACTATATACTTAATTAAGAGCGAGGTGCTGAATATGCCATATAAGTTAGACGGTGCAAAATTTCCGACGTTGGATGATTTAGTTGATGCATTATATCCTATTTATGAAAGCAAAATGAGCTTGGATGAATTCAAAAAGTATGCAGAAGAAAACGCTGAAAAAAGTTAGTATCTTTGTGTGGTAAAGCCGATTGTTGTCTACTGGTCGGCTTTACACTTGACTTTGCGTTTGAACAGTCGCCCCGTCGGCACTTTTCACAGTGTACTGCTGTGGCAAAAGTCCGAAAAAGCGTTCGTAGTCACCCATCTTTTCGATAAATAGTGGCACTTGTTCATCTTTGAGAATCGAATAAGTACAGCCGCCAAAGCCTTTACCTGTGAGTCTTGCACAGACTAAACTGTCTGGCGTATTTTTAGATAGCTCAACGGTACGCTTCACAAGCCAATCGAGCTCTGGTGCGGAAATCTCAAATCGGTCACGTAACCCCTCTTGCGAGCGAGCGATTAAGCGTGTAAATCCTTGGTTGTCGCCACTATCCAGAGCCTTTATCGCTGCATCGACAGCAAGCGACTCGCGTAGAACATACGTAACCCGTCGCTTCACCGTTTCAGGTATATCGCTTTCTTGTAAAAATGCTTCGGTTATGTTGTGCATATTTTTCGGTGCGTCGGGAAGCTTTTTTACAAATTCATACGCGTCGATGCAATCTTGCAGCACAATTCCTAGTTCCTCACGTGCAATGGAGCGCGGGATTTTCGAATCCGTCAAGATAATCGAATAGCCTTCAGGCGGGAAATTGCAGTGAGTAACGGATTTTTTTCTGTATTCGGTGCGGATGCATGTTCCCGCTTTGGCAAACAGTGCCGTGTAAATGTCCGCACGATGCCCGTATGATGCAAGCCCCTGAATATTTGCATACTCGATAATATCTGCAAGTTCAAAAAGCGTTAAGTTCGGTGCAAAAAGCTGTCGCAGTGCAAGTCCCGTCGCGACTTTCAAAGCATTTGGCGTGCCAAGGCTTGCATCACTCGGAATTTCAGAAAGCACAGTGAAATTAAGCCCCGAAACGGGAATGCCGTGGTCTAAAAAAGACGAAATAACGATTTTGACCGAATTTACCCAGCGGTCTTCCTTGCGGTAACGCATATTCGAGGAAGAAAGCCGCCTTCTGTCATTTAGCGACACGGAATAGACACGAAAATTGCCGTCGGGTCGTCTTGACACGCTAAGCTGCAGCGTTTTATCGATGGCAACCGAAAGGGCATCTTCTTGTGCAAACCACAGATGCTCGCCTAAAAGATGAAACCTCCCAGGTGCAGTTGCAATAACTTCAGGTTGATCTCCATATTCATAGGTATGGTATGGGACAATACTTTGCATTCCTATATTATATATCATATCTTGAAAAAAATCAAGCGATATGCTAAAATTCTGCCCGTTATTATGACGTTTTTTATGAATTTGTGTTTAACAGTACTTTCGAGTGTTGTTTTTGCTTTAGCCTTGCCGAACGAGTTGCTTAAATTTGGCTCCGCGGTTTTGGGCTTTTTTGCGTTGATTCCGCTTTACGTTGCTTTTTCGGGGGCGAAAAACAGAAAAGTTATCGCTGTATGCTTTGGAACTTGGGTGTTATTGCTGCAAGTGCTCGGTAGTTTTTGGTTGCTTTTCTTCCGTGATTTTGCGATTTTTACGCTCGGTGCTTCATCCATTGCGTATTTTTTCCTTGGACTTTGGTTTGCACCAGCATTTTACGAAGCGGTAAACTTCACAAACGTGCGTTTTCGTCCGCTGTTTTTTGCAATTATCTGGACGTTTTGGGAGTGGTTTAAGTCGAACGGCTTTTTCGGCTATCCTTGGGGAACGCTTGAAATGACAGCTTTTAACGCTGGCTGGTTAAAACAAATTGCCGATATTACTGGAGTATGGGGAATTTCGTTTGTGATTGCTTTTTGTGCGGCTTCAGTTGCTCAAGCATTTCTTTTGCTAACCAATCGTTTCATTTCAGTTGAAAAATTCGGGGCGAAAAATGAAAAAAAAGCTTTTTTGCTTCAGTCGGCACAAATTGGAGGCTTTGCACTTTTTGTGTGCGTTATTTGCAGCATTTATTCATTTGTGCAGTTGAAAAAACCGCTCAAACAGATTGATACGCTAAAAATCGCTTTGGTGCAACCAAATATCGACCGTTGGGACGGCAGTTACACCGAAAATCTGCAAAATATGATTGAATTGACAGAAAGGCTTTTGAAAAATTCGGATGAGCCAGATTTAATTCTCTGGAACGAAGGCTCGTTGGTCTATAGTTTTCCGCTTAACCTAATGTACTATTACACTATGCCAGAAAAGCATCCTTTTGTTGAGTTTCTTGCAAATAATAAAACACCGCTTTTTGTGGGGACGACTTTGCCGAAAGACTTTTACGACGAAGCAAAAGCCGAAGCCGCAACTAATAATCCGATGCCGCTTTTTTTCACCAATTCAGTGTGTTTGCTTTCGCCCGATTGTGAAATTGTAGGCACTTATGCAAAAACTCATTTGGTGCCTTTTGCAGAGTATATGCCTTTTATCGAAAAGCCTTGGGTGCAAAAGTTTTTTAGCCGAATTGCAGGGTTTTCTTCGGCGTATGTGCCAGGGCGTGAACTGAACTTGATTTCACTGACCAAAAAAGACGGCTCGGAGGTGCATTTTTCCGCTCCGATTTGTTTCGAAGATGCCTTTCTGAGCCTCTGTGCCGATTTGCACAATCTTGGGAGCGAGCTGATGATTAACCTCACCGATGATAGCTGGTCGCACACAGACAGTGCGGAGTATCAGCACTTTGTGGTTGCATCGTTTCGCACGATTGAGCTTCGAACGACGCTCATTCGCTCAACGAATTCAGGCTACTCGTGCGTTATCGACCCGAAGGGTGCAGTCATTGCCGACTTGCCGCTTTTTACGTCCGCAGGCTTATCGACGGACGTGCCGATTTACGAACACACCGCTACGTTTTATTCACGGTTCAAGGATTGGTTTCCGTTTTTGTGCGTGCTGTTTATTTTCGGGTTTACGTTGTGGAAATTCGCTGCCAAAAAATACGTCGAGCGTCGCGACAAATGATTTTTAATCGGCAAGCCAGCAAGCGATTACGTCAGCATTTAATTTCGAGCGTTTGCACATGAAACTATTTGTACTGCCTCAGAAATAAGCGAATCGATTGCGTCAAAGTTGCTGGTTTCCAAAAGCTCTTTTTTCACAAGCCAAGTCCCTCCGCAAGCAATAACGGAAGGCACTGCTAAAAACTCGAGTATGTTTTCCTTTGTGATGCCACCCGTCGGCAAAAAGCGAGCATCCTTAAACGGTGCCGAAAGAGCTTTTATCATTTTCACGCCACCTAATTCGGCTGCAGGAAAAAATTTCAAAACCTTTATCCCCATCGAAAGAGCAACTTGAATTTCGCTTGCGGTTGCAACACCTGGAATTATCGGGAGGTTTTTAGCCAAGCAAAACTCAACCAATTTCGGGTCAAAGCCTGGACTGACAATAAACGAGGCTCCCGCATCAAAAGCACACTTTGCTTTTTCGATGCTCAAAACCGTGCCAGCACCAAGCAGCATCGACGGAAAATTTTTCCGCAATGATTTTAGAATTTCCGCCGCAGCCTCGGTTCGGAATGTAACTTCGGCACAGGGGAGCCCATTCCGCAAAAGTGCCTCACCCAGTTTTTCCGCGATAGCCATTTTTTCCAAAACAACAACCGGCACAATTTTAAGCTTTTCAATGCTTTGAAATAAATTATTATCCATAATACTTGTATCGGAAAATTCCAGCCAATCTAAAGACTAACAAAATTGTTCTTTAAAAATGCAACAGTTTTCAAAACTTCAGTTTTTGAAAACTGTTGCATTCGCCGTTTCGTAAGCAACGCTGAGAAACGGCATACAATCTGCGATGTTTTGAAAAGATAAATGTTC
>CALAEM010000127.1 GCA_937890985.1 uncultured Treponema sp.
GATATTAGCGAAAAAGATGTATGCTTTGGGATTTTGTCGGCAGGGGATAATGTGTTTTCGATGCTTGCTGAAAATCCTGAAAAAGTGATAGCTCTCGATATAAGTTTTCCCCAAATTGCTCTTGCTAAACTTAAACGGGAAATTTTTAAAAATTTTTCAAAAGGGATTTTTGATTTTACCGAATTTACGACGTTAGCCAACGAGGAACGTAAATTTTTGCAAAAGCATTTTTATGCGTCTTGCACGTCGATACAAGAAACAAAAGTTGATTCAAGTGGCACGAAAAAAATTTCGCTGGAGCTTGTTGATAATAACGTTATCGAAGCGGTTTTACTCACTGACAAGCAGGGACGCAAAACGGCGTGTATTTCAAGTCAAATCGGTTGTCCTTTGGGTTGCAAGTTTTGTAAAACTGGCTCGCTTGGGTTTGCACGAAATTTATCGGTGGCGGAAATTGTCGAGCAGTTTTTTGTGCTGGAAAAAATAAGTGGCACGATTGATAACATTGTTTTTATGGGAATGGGTGAGCCACTTTTGAATTTGGATAATGTAAAAAAAGCGATTACGATTTTTTCGCATCCGCAGGGGCGAAATTTTTCGAAGCGGCGGATTACTATTTCGACTGCGGGCGTTATCGACGGAATTGAGCGTTTGGAAACCATGCTGCCTGAAGTTAGGCTTGCAGTTTCGCTGACGACGGCGAATGAAGCTTTACGGAAAATGCTGATGCCAATTGCTGAAACGAATACATTGCCAAACTTAAAAAAAGCCTTGCTGCATTTTTCCAAAAACACAAAAAGGCGGATTACTTTGGAAGTTGCGTTGATGCACGGCGTAAATACAAGCCGTCGCTTTGCCGATGAAGTAATTAACTTTGCACGTGATTTGAACGCTCATGTTAATCTTATTCCGTGGAACAAGGTTCCAGAACTTGAGTTTGAAAGTCCGACGGCAGATGAGGTCAGGCAGTTTGAAAGCACTTTGAAAAGCGGAGGAATTAACGTAACACGTCGTGCCGAACACGGTGGCGATATTTTGGGTGCTTGCGGGCAGCTGGGAAAGGTTCGCAATATTTCCTGAAACTAAATGCTTTAGTTTAAAATTGCGGTGAGGAGCATGAGATGAAAGAGAAGGACGCACTGAAAAATAAGGACGATAAGTGTTATCAAACGCTAAGGTCGATGGCGAACTTTTTATTGCGTGTACCTGAAAAAAATATTGTCAAGGTATCTGCATTAGAAAAAACTGATAGGTATAAAAACGACAAGAATCTTCAGCTTATTGTTGAATGCGTTAAAGACCTTTATTTTGTTACTACCGGCGATTCTAAGTCCGCTATTACTTCCATAACAAAAACTATCAAAAAGGCAAATCAACTTAAGTTGTATGTCGTTCTTCCTTTTTGCTACAACTTGCTTGGTGTTGTTTACTCACATTTGGGCTTTCTTGAAAAGTCGTATCACGAGTATAACACGATAATCACGATTGAAGATGAACACGGATTTTCAAATATGAAATCAGCCGCATATAATAATATCGGAATATTGTTTGAGCGGCTCGGCGACAGAAAAAGTGCTCTCGGTTATTTTTATAAATCATTGCAACTTGATATGAAAAATGACTTGACGAATCCGATTAATGCTGGGTACTTACTTACCACTATGTCTAATTATATTATGGAGCTTTGCAAAAATGATGATACAGAAAATGCGACAAAGTGGTTTAATAATCTTTGCACCTACGATTGGACTTCGTTTGATTTAATGACGCTTTCGGCAGTTTATGAAGGACACGTTTATTACTATATTCAAATACAAGATTATAAAAAAAGCGAAGAATATTATGTTAAGATGCAAGAGACTTTTGATGCAGGTTTGATAAACGATGATATGTATCGCTCAATTGCGAATTACGGAACATTTTGTAAATTACGCAATGTTCCGTATCAATATTATATTCCGCATTTGCAAAAGTATGAGGATAATAATTCCAATGAATTTTCAAACCATCTTTCTGAGATTAATTATGTTTTGAATTCATATTATGAAGATATTGGCGATGAAGAAAAGTTGATTTTGACATTTCGAAATTATATGAAGTTTTCTGAAATCAACAAAGATGACGATAAAAACCAGCAACTTAAAGCTTTGAACGTGATGGTTGCAAACGACCAAATTATGCAGGAAAATTTTTTGCTTAATAAATTAACAAAAGAATTGGAAGAATCAAAAAAAGCACTGGAGCTTGCTGGAAAGCATCTCGATATTGTTCACAAGATTGGAAGAAAAGTTACAGCTACGCTTAACCTTAATGAGATTGCTCAAGTTGTTCACGATTTTATTTATGAAATTTTGACTGTCGATTTTTTTGTTATCTTTATCGTAAATGAATCTAAAACAGCATTGGAATCGCTTACAATTATTGAAGACGGTATTTCCGGTAATAATTTTTGTATTTCGCTTTCAAACACAAATAGCTATGAAGTTGAGTGTTATAAAACAGCACTTCCGATATTTCTTGATGAGATTTCGCAAAGTTCGATACGTCAAAAAATGTGCGGGTCTCACAATCTCAAAGATGTCGACTCCGCTTTATTTATTCCAATCACATACGAAGAACAAACAATCGGAGTATTTACTCTTCAGTCAGTTAAAAAGAATTTTTTTAAGCCTGAGCATAAACACTTTTTTGATTTGATTGGTCAATACATTGCGATTGCAATCAATAATGTAAAGCATTCATTAAAATTGAACAACGAAATTGAGTCTCACAAAGAAACGCAGCGGCAACTTGAAGAGGCAAACCGCGAGCTTAAAAAACTTGCTGTTATGGATGAACTGACTCATATTTACAATCGTCGTGAATTTTACAATGCGTATTTAACATTGATGCAGGAAGCTGTAAAAACAAAACAGCCAATCAGTGTTTTGATGATGGACATTGATAAGTTTAAAACCTTGAATGATACATACGGACACTTGGAAGGTGATAAAGCTTTGGTTGCCGTTGCTCAAACTATATGCAAAGTGATAACAAAATTGCATAGTGTTATCGCTCGCTTCGGTGGCGAGGAATTTATTGCGGTGAGTGTCGGCGAAAATGAACACGAGATTGCTGTTGTTGCCGAAAAAATCAGAGCCAAAGTCCAGCAGCTCAACATTGAAAACAAAAACACTGAAATCGGCGTTTTAACAATCAGCATCGGTGTGTCAACTACATATAAACCGGACATTGAAAATCGCTCGGAGCTTTTGAAAATTGCTGATGACTGTTTGTACGCAGCCAAAGATAACGGACGCAACCAAATTCATCAAAGGCTTGTGTAACTTAAAGAAGTAAATTTTTGCACTTGTGAAACGGCTGAGCTTTTTTGCTTTTACGCTTCGCACCTAAACCGCCAAGGACGTACACCGCTTTTCTGAAAGCAGTGCTTTTCATAGTGTTGCACTGCAAGCGTTAACCGCATATAAGCGGTGTACGAGACGTTTTACGCGTCAGCTATTTCCCGCACACAAGAGCTTTGTCGAGTTACGCTGGTTCAAGAATGTGCAAGGACGCAGGTCAATTTAAAATATCGATATTTTAGTTAGTTTAATTGACCTGAGACATTGATGAACATGCATCCTTGGCGGGTGAGGCACGAAGCGTAAAAGGCAAAAATTTATTTTAATGTAAATTTTCTACTTGACAAAAACAATAAAAAAAATATAGAATTAAACGATCAAGGTTTTCCTACATAAAAGCAAAAGAATAATTAAAACTTTGGTGCAAAGAAAAATATTTTGGGTTATAATTAATTAGATTTCGTGAGTAGTTGCAATTAATAAGCAGCTATCCGCTTTGGTCTTGGAGGCGGGGCTGAAAGGAGAATATATGAAAAAAGTTTTTTTGATGATTTTGGTGTTATCGGTTTTTGCCTGTACCGCTAAAAAGTCTGGAAGCACAAATGCAAAAGCGGTTGGAACCGAAACGGCGGAATCGATTGATATGGCACAAATTATTGCGGATGTAGATGTGAGCAAAGAGGAAACGAATGCTGCATCGGTCAATGAAACCATTGAAGTTGTTCCGCCTGTGGTGTTGCAAAAAATTGACGATACGGCAATTCTCGCAAAAATAAATGAGCAGTATTTGCAAACAACCGAGCTTTACGTTTTCAGAAAAAGTGCGGTTTTGTATGAAGACGAAACGAGCAAGTCAAAGGCGATTGCGGCATTGGCGAAAAATACAGTCGCAAAGATTTTGGAAACTGGCAAAACCGAAACAATCAATGAACAAGAAAAACAATGGGTGAAAGTTTTGACGATGAATAATGAAATCGGTTGGTGCTTTTCAGATTCGCTAAAACAAGCCGAAACTTCTGCGAAAGCAATTGTTGCTGGAATTGAAAATCGAAAGCCGGGAAGTTTTGCAGGTTACGTTAAATATGGAGAGTTTGAAACAGACTTGGGCAAACTATTGAAACAAATTGATGAGCAGCAAGGTTTTTACATTCAGCAAGCAGGAAGAGTTTTCCAGGGAGGAGGTCGTGTCCCCGATATATTAAAACTTTCGGTTGAAAATGAACGAGTATTTGTTTCAAAAATTGATGTTGTTGACGGCGAGGTGCTTGAGTATCGTAAAATCGAGTTTACAAAAGGCAAAAACGGCTATGCTCACAACGATTCATCTATCAAGAGTTGCAATAATCAAATTGTAATTTTCTATTTGGAAGATATGCCAGAGAATTCGTGGCTGGGAGACTGGGATTATACAGGTGCTTACACATTCGCGAGTGCATCCGATGTTTTGCATCCGTCCGTTTTTGCTCTAACCACCGATTATTTGAAGCTGTTTACTGGAGAGTACGTTTTTGATTCCCTTGAAATCCTTAAAGAGGAAAATAGATCGGTTGATGTTGACAAAATTCAACAGAATAAAATAACAATTCAATACGTTGATACAAAAAAGTGTTTGATGTGTCCGTATAGTCAACTCGAAACACCTTATGAGGATGCTAAAAATTTTTCCTTTGTGGAAACATCGCCGAAAGAGCCTTTTTTTTGGATTTTCGGTGAGAGCACCGGCTATCATGAAAAAATATTTTGGTTTTATAACGGCGGAATCGCTTGCATGGAAGACTGGACAGATGTTGATTTTGATGAAAACCATGAAGTAACTGCCACTATTCGCCGAAAATACGTAGTTTTTTACAAAAGGCATCTCTAAAAACTCGGTTAGATTTTTAGAGATGCCTGTCGAGTTTATTTTGTAAGTGTCCTAATCTTGTGCACTTACAAAATAAACATCGCAAATTAAAATCAAGGAAAACATCTAAAAACTGATGTTTTTAGATGTTCCCAAAAAGCAATAAATTCGCCGCGTAAGAAAATATCGAAAGTGGCAACATTCCAAAATGTGCGGTTCGTTTATAAAAGCGATAACGCACAGGTTTTGTCGTTGAGCCTGTGAGCATATTGCCCTGCGGTGTGGCTAGGCTTTGTAGGGACTTTGCGAAGCGGAAAGTTGGCACCAACGAGGCGGAAAACTCGCTGTGTGTTTTTAGCAGCACGAGGCAACTTCAGCCAAGCAAGGTATTTCGGGTGAGCTTTTGACACACGTTTTTTTTGGTTTTCGCAACACAGGGACGATTTTAAAATCGCCCCTCTATGAGCTTTGGTTTATAAGTACTATCGCAATCGAACAACGTCGTTCCAAAGTTTACTCATCATGGAGTCTTGAGACTGGATTGTTTTTTGGTTTGCTTCGTAGGCTCGGTTGACTTCAATCATCTTGACCATTTCGTTGACGACGTTGACGTTTGAAGCTTCGATGTAGCCTTGAACGACAACGCCCCGGGCTGGACCTTCTGCGGAAATCGCTTCACCGGACAGCTCCGTGTCGACATAAAACGAGCTGCCTTTTTTCAACAAAAAGCGTTCGTTTTCAAACTCGACTACTTTCAGGCGGTCAACAAACGTTGCGTCAGCTTCCGAGTCGGTTATCGGGCGAGCATACACGTCGCCGTCCTGCCTGACGGTAAATTCCATATCTTGCAAAAAGAGCCTGCCGTTTTCGCCCAATACGGGATAGCCTTCCTTTGTCATCAAGTAACCTTCAACGCCGACCATAAAGTTTCCGTTTCGGGTATATTGCTCGCCATTCGGAGTTTCGACGCAAAAAAATCCTTTGCCTTCCAATGCGAGGTCTGACGGCGATGAAGTTTGCTTCAAGGAGCCTTGCTCAAATTCTGTGAAAATTTCGTTTGTTTCGACACCCAAACCGAGCTTTCCGACTATCGGAGCAACATCTTGCGAGCCGAAAGGATTTTTCAAAACGCCGTCATCGTTCACGCGTCGCAAAAGCAACTCCGAAAAATTTTTGCTCACGGCGACTTCGCGTTTAAAGCTCGTCGTGTCAACATTGGCTAAATTGTTCGCAATTACATCAAGTCTATTTTGTTGGGCTTGCATACCGCTTGCCCCAGTGTACCAACCTCGAATCATAGTTCCTCCGAAAGTATACTCATATTTTCGGAACATTGAGGCTTGAGTTTAGCGATTTTTTGAAATGGGCAAGCTGCCATATATTTACGCCGCTTTTGTTGCCGACAAGCCGCCTTTGGTGCTTGACTTTCGTGAAAATTTATACTATAGTGTGGGAAGTCAATTACGATTATCTGGGTGTGAATATGTCAGTTGGAATGATTGTTACGATGATGCGGGAAAGCATCTTTATGGTTTTTATCTTGTCGGCACCAGTGTTGCTTGCGGCGTTACTCGTCGGTTTAATTGTTGCGATTTTGCAAGCAACAACGTCAATTCAGGAGCAGACGCTGACATTCGTCCCGAAAATTTTTACGATTTTAGGCATCCTAGCACTTCTTGGCGGCTGGATGTTCACAATGCTTCAAAATTACACAATAAACCTTTTTTCCCTAATCTCGCAAATGTAAAACTAGCGGTTGCACTTTGGACGAAAACTCCACTTCATCAACACATTTATTTTCTGCACTTCTTGCATTTGTAAACGGTAACGCTTATCCTCGGGCTCAACTTAAAATCCGCTTGGCGGATTTTAAGTTGAGCTTCTTGTGTCCTAAGCATTTTAGGAATACTTAAAATGCGTCGACTGAACTTTGCGGTATTCGGTCATTGCTTTATATAAAAGTAGGTCGGCAGGCGACGGATTCCTTTTCATCAATGTCGCAGGTCAATTCCAATAATTAAAGTATTGATATTGCAAAATTTCAAATTGACCTGCGTCCGTGATACATTGATGAATTTCGAGTTTTTCAAAAATTAAATTTTTGAAAAACGTCGCCAATTTTTGAGCCGACCCGTGGATAAGCTTCGTCGTTTACAAGTGCTTAAAGCGAAAATTAGCCTTTAACGAATTTGTACCTTGAATAAAGCCGTGTTTTTTTGTAGAATGTTCCGTACTGTTTTGTACGAGAGGAGTTACGAATGGTTGATAAATTAAAAAGTCTAGAAAGTGGCAAGGTTTTTGAGTTCTTTTATGAAATGAATCAAATACCGCGAGGTTCTGGAAATGAAAAGGCGATAAGTGATTGGTTGGCGGACTTTGCAAAAAAGCGCAATCTCGAAGTGAAGCAGGATGCTTACAATAATATAATTATCCGCAAGGGTGGCACTGCCGGTTACGAAAAGGCGGACACGGTGATTTTGCAGGGGCACATGGATATGGTGTGCGAAAAAGAAAAAGATTCGCCGCACGATTTTCTAAAAGACCCGATTGCGTTTATCGTTGAGGGCGACACGCTTCGTGCGGACAAAACGACGCTTGGTGCGGATGACGGGATTGCGGTTGCGATGTCGCTTGCTCTTTTGGACGCAGATGATATTCCGCACCCGCCGCTTGAGGTACTTTTTACCGTTGCGGAAGAAACTGGAATGGACGGGGCTATTGGTTTGAATCCCGCCGATATAAAGGGGAGAACTTTGGTTAACATTGACTCCGAAGAAGAAGGCGTTTTTTTAACAAGTTGTGCTGGCGGCAAGGAAGTGTTTTTTCACCTTCCGATTAAGTGGGAAGATATTGCTGCGTCAAAGCATTTTTTGAAAATTACCGTTTCGGGTTTGATTGGTGGGCATTCTGGCATGGAGATTATAAAGGAGCGAGGCAATGCGAATAAGTTGCTTGCGAGAGTTTTGCACGCAATCGGAAAAAAAACACAATATAACATTGCACACATTGCCGGCGGCTCGAAGCACAATGCAATTCCGCGTGAGGCGTACGCAGTAATTGCGGTTAACGCTTCCGATGAAGCTTTGGTACATGATATTGTAAAAGCTTTTGATAAAATTTTTAAAAACGAATTTGCAGGAATTGATAACGGCGTTACTGTGAGTGTTGCAGCGGATGCTGGAAAGGTGCAGAGAGTTTTTGATGCAAGTACTTCAGAGCGTATTGTGGAGCTTTTGCTTTTGACGACGCACGGAGTTATTGCGATGAGCCATTCGATTGAGCATTTGGTGCAAACGTCAAATAACCTCGCGATTGTCGAAACTTTGGATAACGAAGTGAAGGTGAGCTGTGCAATCCGCAGCTCAATCAAGTCGCAAAAGGAAGCTGTTGCCGATGAGTTCGGAATTATCGGGAAGCTTACAGGGGCAAAGATGGTTTTTGACCCAGGATATCCTGAATGGCAATATTCGCCGCACTCAAAAATACGCGACACGTTTGTCGAGGTTTACAAAAAAGAATTTGGCAAGGAGCCTGTGATTTCTGCAATTCATGCGGGACTTGAGTGTGGGCTTTTTAGCGAAAAGTTTAACGGGGCTTTAGACCAAATTTCTTTCGGGCCGAATATTTACGACGTGCATACGCCGAAAGAACACGCAAGTATTTCGTCGATTGACCGAAGCTGGAAGTTCTTAAAAGCGGTGCTGAAAAGCTTGAAATAAAAATTAAACTTTTGAGCTGCCTGCAAATGTCGGGCGGCTCGCTCGGCTTTAGAAAATTCCGGAACACTTTTGGGCTGATCTTGCGGTTTTGTTTTTGTGCAAGATGCCCTTTTATAAATTTTTATTTTATGATAAACTACTGGCGAATATTTGTATACTCGGTGAAATCGAGCATTTTAGTTTTACAAATTTTTTGCCGATATTCTTAGGTGAGGCGGTGGGAGAGCGTAATGATAAGGCGTCAAAGATTTTTTTCTAAACTAATAATTTGTACCATATCCGCGTTGATATTTGTATTTTTTATGGCATTTATAAGCCCGCGAGTTTTGTTTTTGGGAAAATTTGATGCCGCCCAATATATGAGCTTGTCGATAAGTACGTTTGATGTGTTGCCAGAATTGAACCTGTGGTCACGAGTTGTTATCGCAGGTCTTGTTTTTATGTTTACGGCTTTTTTTACACATCTTGCTATTCGGTTTATCAATTCAAAGTTGGAAGCCTTTGCGTTTGCAAAAGAAAGAACAAAACTTTTTGTTGATTTTGTCGAAGACTTGAAGTTGGCAAACACTGGGGAAAATTTGGTTACCACGCTTCAAAATAATTTGGAGTATAAGGCGAACTGCGAGGTTGTTTTGGTTGAAGCGGAAACAGACTTTGTAGGTTATAACTGTGGTGCACGTTTTACTTCCGACCCTGAAACCTTTGTGAAACTTAATACAATGCTCAAGGAAAAAAAGCAGGACGGAGTGTGCGGGGTTTATTTTTTTGACGACAAGCTGCGAATTGTGCCAAAGACAAGAAATGCGAAAGGTTTTGGTATTATCACTGAAAAGTCTCGCTTGATTGTGATATGCCGTTTTTTGAAAGATGTCGAGCCTTATATTTTTTCGGTTATGTACAGTGAATATGTCAATTTTGAAAAACGCTCAGAAACGCTTGCAAAACTTCTGGAATTGTCCGAGCTTGCACAAGAGTGGAATATGATTGCGGAAATACAAAGGTCGTTCTTGCCAAAGCCTATTTCAAGCGTCAAACGTTTGGACATTGCTGCGTATTATCGACCGTTGGTGAATGTTTCTGGTGACTATTACGATTATATTCCGGTTGATGAAGATAAAACGATTTTTGTTGTCGGGGACGTTTCAGGAAAAGGTTTGCCAGCAGCTTTGATAATGGGCGTTGTTATCAACACAATCCGTATTGCACCAAACAAGGAAGACCTCGAAGGGATTTTACGTCTGGTTGACTTGGCTATCAAGCGAATGAATTTGATTGACAAGTATACAGTTTTGTTTTTGAGTTTAATTGACACAAAGAAAATGACAATCAAGTACATAAATGCTTCCATTGAGAGCCCGATGATTTTGACAGAAAACGCTGGCGACTACAAAGTGAAAATACTTGATTCAACTTGCGGCGTTGTCGGCATTATTGACTTGGACGAAATCGGCGTGGTTGAAAAGCCCTTGTACCGAGGCGACGTAATTATCATGAGTACGGACGGTGTGCCTGAAACTACGAACGAGCATGGCGTTGAACTTGGCGAAACTGCCGAGTACGTTGAAGCCTTGAAGTCCTATGCGGATAAAACCGCCGAGCAAATTGTGCATAACATTTCCAGCCTAGCTTTTAGATATGCAACTGGAAGCAGGATTCGTGATGATATTACAGTTGTAGCGGTAAAGGTGAAGGGGTAAAAGATGGGTTTAATTGTTTTTGAAATATTGTTTGTATTAATCTTTATAGTACTTTCGCTTTCTTTTATCATCCGAAAAGATAGACATGGCTTCGCATTAAGTTTTATTTCAATCACGGGAACGCTTGTTACTGGATTGCTATCAATTTTATACGTACTCCTGTATTTTGATATTTCTGGTATTCATACCATGATTATCACAAAGGTTATTTATGTTGGAGTTGCTGCGGTAACTGGAATGCTCCTTTATCTTGCGTTGAAAGCTCCGTACTTCGATAAAAAAAAGCTGCCGACGATTATCGCTATTGCCGTCGGTATTATCGATGCGTCGCTTGTTAGTTACATCAGGGAGTTGGGCTGGGACGCACTTTCTGGTTTTTATTTTGATTCGGCTCCGCGTGCATTCGGGCTGCCATTTTCGGGCATTTACGCTTTTTCTGTTTTGAACTATTTAGTGATGCCTTTAACTTGTGCATTGATTTTAATTATCCGCACACACTTTATAAAAAGTAACATTTATAAGCAGCAGCTCAGACTAACTGCATTAGCATTTGTTATATTTTCGGCAATTGAAGTTGCAGTTGCATGGGCTGCAGGTTATTTGTTTTCGTGGTTGATTGCGTTTTTGCCTGTCGGTTATCTTCTTTTGGCGGTTTTGCTTTCATATATCTTTTCGATGTCGGTTGTTTTGGACAAAAGAGAGTTGGGGCAGGGTATTTTACGATTTTTGTTTTTTACTTTGCTTTTTGCCGTTATCGGCGGCTTTCTCACGGGATATTTTTTGACTTACATACGCAGCTTTAGGTTGCAAATTATCGCAATTGCAAGCTCTATCGGTTTGGCTCTTTTGGCACGAGAAATTGTTATCACGGCGTTTGCTTCCGTTTTCCGAAGTTCGACCGATTATGAAAAAGACCTTGAAAAAGTTCTTCAAATGCTTGATTACACAACTGGACGCGAAAATGTTATCTATACCGTCGTTGACGCATTGAAAAAATATGTCGGATGTTCGACCGTCGATATTTTGGTTGCAGATGAAAAGTTTAACCTCAACATAGAGTATTCGACGCAGGGCGTTCACGGACTGATTGAAACGGATAAACCAGCGATTAATTATCTCATTGAAAGAAACGTCAACGTTTTGCTGCACACTGAGGTTGTTACTTCGTATGAATATACGCCCTACAAGGCGGATTTGAACGAGCTTTTTTGGAAAACTAAGTCCGACATTGCTGTGTTGGTTCGCGACGGACAAAAGTTGATTGCGGTGTTTATGTTGGGTCACCGCCTCAAAAAAGCCGAATACGGTTATTATGACGTTGCCGTTTTCAAGAAGTTTTATTCTTATTTTTTCTTGGTTTCGTATTATCTTCGTAACATTGCAAAGCAGGACATCATGATAACCGTTGACCGCGAGCTTGAAATGTCGGGTCAGATTATCGGTGCAATTCAAGCGTCGGTGAACAAGATTGAAGACAAGGTTATTTCCGTGGATTCTGCGTCGTATTCGGCACATAAGTTGGGTGGCGACTTTATCGACTTTATTAAGCTCACTGGTGAAAAGTACTTTTTTCTCATCGGGGACGTGTCTGGAAAGGGCTTGAGTGCTAGTATGTCAATGGTTATTTTGAAGTCGATTTTGCGAACGTACTTGGAAAACAGCAAGGACTTCAAAGAGCTTGTTGTAAAGCTAAACATTTTCATCAAAGAAAACTTGCCGCGAGGAACTTTTTTCGCAGGGCTTTTTGGAATTTTGGATTTGAAAACGCAAACGATTTTTTATCTCAACTGCGGCATTCCGTTGATGTCAATGTACATTAAAAGCTACAACAATGCGATTGAAATTCAAGGCGAAGGACGCGTTTTGGGCTTTGTGAAAAAAATTGAGCCGTTTTTGAAAATACGCAAAATCACAATGCACCCAGGCGATATTATCGTGTTTACAACTGACGGTTTGCTTGACTCGGAAAACTTGCGTGGCGACAGATTCGGAAAAGACCGCGTTGCAAGCATCGTGTCGCGTAACCATGCGATGACTTCAAAAGAGCTAACCGAGGAAATTTACACAAAAGTAACAGACTTTGTCGCCCGCGAATTGCAGGACGACGTTACTGTTTTGGTGTTCAAGCACAACGGATAGCTTTGTAAAACGCTTGGGCGGAAACCGCTTCCTTTGAAGCTTTGGCAAATGTAGAAACGGTTTGAACTTAACGGAATAAAAATTAAATTTATAAATCGAGCGAAGGAGAACGATATGGAAAATTTGGAAATCAAGGAAGAGCAAAAGGACAACTGCATTCTTTTGACGATTTTGGGAAACTTGAACTCGTATACTTACGGTTTGTTTGAGGAAAAGATTTACGCGGCAATCAAAAAGGCTGATGTTGTTTTGGATTTGGGAAATGTCAGCAATATGTCGTCGTCGGGCTTGGGCGTTTTGATGTCGGCTCACGATGATGGCGAGGACGTGGGAAATGAAATTTACATTTTGAACCCTTCCGAAATTGTGCGGTTGGCGATTGATTCGACTGGATTTTCGGATATGTTTAAGGTGATTCACTCGCTTGATGAAGTGAAAAAATAACCGTCTGCATATTGCCGATTATGGAAGAAGATAAGCTGATTCTAAAGCCAGAATTCAAAAATATTTATTACATTGAAAATTTAATCCGCACGTCGCTGAATATTCCCGATGACAAACGCAACAAGGCTTTGATTATCGCAACGGAGATTTTCGACAACATCGTCGAGCACTCAAGTGGCCCAGCGGATAACTACATTGTGATGACTATTTCGCACAGGCAGCGTACGCGAATGGCTTTTTCGTACGAAACGACAAACTTTCAAGATTTAATTGAAGGCGTCCGTCGTTCGCGTCCGCATTATGACCCGAAAGCGGGACGCTACCGAGGAATGGGACTTCGTATGACCCGCTACCTCGCGTCGCATCTCGTTTATCAAGAAAGTTCGCCCATGTCTGCGATTATCATATATCTGTAAATTTGTAAACTATGAAGAAATTGATTTTTACCACAGCCGTATTTTTCGCACTTGCGAGTGGACTGAAAAGTACGGCTTTGTACGCTGAGTCGGGTAAGGCTGAAAAGAAAGTCTTTGAAGCCGCCTTTGCAAAAAGGCTTCCTGCCGCAATGCTTCAAAATATTTCGAGCAATTACCGCGAATTTGTTGATGACGTTGAAGCTTTGCTAAAATCAGGCGGCGAGCTTTTTGTGCTTGTCGACAAAAAGCATTTTTTAAAAGAAGACTTTGTGCCAGCGGATTTACTTGAGTTAAAAACAAACCGCGATTTTACCGTTTCAAAAGCTGGAATGTATGCAAGCAAAATTGCCGTCGATGCTTTGCACAAAATGGGGCAGGCAGCAAATAAAGCCAGCGTTACTCTGGTTGTGGCTTCGGCGTACCGGAGCTATCGCTACCAAAAAAGCCTTTTTGCAAGATACGCTTCGCAGTACGGCGAGTCTGAGGCGGAACGCTTTTCCGCAAGAGCTGGCACAAGCCAGCACCAGCTTGGCACTGTGTTTGATTTCGGCAGCGTTTCTGATGCCTATGCACAAACAAAAGCTGGCAAGTGGTTGGCGGAAAATGCCGCAAAGTTTGGGTTTTCGCTTTCATTTCCGCAAGGCTATGAAAAGGTTACTGGTTACAAGTGGGAATGTTGGCATTTTCGGTACATAGGTGTTCAGGCTTGTGAAATGCAGCGTAAATGGTTTTCAGACATTCAGCAGTATATGCTGGAAGTGCTTCAATGGTATCAGGCAGAAAGTAGCTCGCCCGCCGAAGCCACAAGCTAAAGCCTAAAATTATGCAACAATTTTTCGAAAAGTTTAGCCAGCAATACGGGGCAGTGCGGCGGGCTCGCGGTTTTTATCTTTACACGGAAAAAGGCGTGCGGGTTATAGATATGTGCCTTGACGGAGCCCGCTCGGTACTCGGTCGCCGTGAAGGGCAGCTCAATTTGGTGTTAAAGCAAAAAACGGACAAGGGCTTGCAAGGCTTTTTTCCAACGCCTGCGGAACATAATTTACTAAAAGTGTGTCGCACGCTTTTTCCAGAGCATCAGGCAAAAGTTTTTACCAACGCAAAAAACGCCTTTGAATACGTGTGCAAGATAAATTCTGCCACCTGCAATTTGTATAGTGCAGATAGTTCTGCAACCGAAGCTGTTACTTGGCGACCTTTTGCAGGTGGCTCAAAGGATTATCTTTTGGAACGTGATGCATTTTTGGTTAAAGCTCCGTTTGCGTGCAGTGCGACGTTGGGCTTTGTAAAAAAAGAGATTTCTGCCGAGCGAGTTGAAAAGGTTTATGCAGAAGTTGAGCACGAAGAAGTTTCGCAAGCGGCAATGTTCGTTATCGCGAAAGGCTTGCACGAGCTTTCAAAACGCCGCAGCGAACACGAAAAGCTTTTTTCGCACAGGCTATTGAGCCTTGCGGCAAAAATTTTCACAGTGCAAGGCGTTTACCTCACGCCGAAGCACTCAATTTCCGCCACTGAATACGAAACAATGTTCGATTGGTTTTTGGCACACAAAATATTGCTATCACCTGACAAAAATATTCCGTCAGTTTTTCCGCGTTTGGAGCATTATAGTGAGCTTGAAAAAGCTCTCAAGTGCTTCGGTGAATGACGCTAAAAGCTCCGCGAAGTACTGACGCAAAAGTTTGCAGACTGCACATCGCGGCTTCGATTTATTTTGTGCTTTTGATAAAGCAGAGCCTTGGCACAAAATTAAATGTGTTTGGACATAAGTTTAACTAATGCGTCTTTGTCCATGTAACCGACGGCTCGGTCAACTTCCTTTCCGTCCTTGAAAATCACCATGTTCGGAATGCTCATAACCTTCATCTTTGAGGCGAGGGCTTTATTATCGCCTTCTTCGATGTTCACCTTTGCAACCACGACTTTGCCAGCAAGTTCGGCTTCTGCATCCTCAAGTTCCGGTCCTAGCATCTTGCAAGGTCCGCACCACGGTGCCCAAAAATCAACTAAAACGGGAAGCTGCGTTTCCAATGTTTTTTCAAACTCTGATGAGCTTATGTGTAAAATTGCCATAAAAAATCTCCTATTTTTATTTGCACCCAATATACTAAAAAAGACAAAACTAGGCAAGGCTTTATTTTGAAAAATTTTGTTCCATGTAACCCTTTAAAAAAGTCAGTTTTTATAAAGTGTTCTCTATTTTGCTTAGGTTAAAAATCCTAAACACAAGGGGCAAAACCGCCGATAAGACTGAAGGTGAAAGTGATGAGTGAAAAAAAAGATATAGCGTTTTTATTGAAGACTTTTTCGTTAAAGCAAAATACCGCACAGTTTGACTTGATTGATTTTTGCCTTTTTGTGCAGCGGTATTCTGCAAAATTTTGTGACCGCCATCCAGAGTTGGCAGACTACACGAATGTCGGCACGGAGGAAATGGCAGGTTATCTTCGCGAGATGAAAAACGATGGCGAGATTGAATATATCCAGCATTCTAACGGGAATGCGTCAATCGTCGTTGCACATTTTTATATCGAAAAAGTTAATAAAATATTTAATGCTATTTCCGAAAAGCCGACGATTGCGTTTCCGACGCGGCAGGATTTACCGAAGGATATCACTGGTAAGTTTTTGCGAAAACTTACTTTGGACAGTGAGTTTGCCGAGATTCAGCCGACCAATGGTGACCACGAGTTTATTTATGAGCTGAGTTTCGGGGCAACGCTTCCGAGTTTGGTGTTTCCGTCGTCGATGTCGAACGACACGCTTTTGCAGTATTCACTTCTCAAGTTGCGTGAATATTTGCAAAAGGACGAAAGCGGCGACTATGTTTATAAGCGACTCATTACTGCGAATACTGGCAAGAATTTTACGATTAAAACGTTCTTGTCGAACATTGTCCAGCATCCGAGTGAAGCTCTCAACACAATAAAATCAGCAAACGAGATTTATTTGCTTTGGGGACAGATTTGCACATTCATTATTCAAGAGTTCGATAAAAAAAGTGAAAAGTTGGCGGAAGAACTTTCGTTGTTGCAGGGCGTGCGTATTATCGAATTTATGAGTACTTACTATCGAACGAAAAACCAAAAGAAGCTTCAAAGCGAAACCGCCCTCAAGAACTTGCGTCTATGTTTGCAGCAACAGCCGTATTATTTTACGCTTCTAAGCATTGCGAATTTTAAGGATTCACGCGGTATTCCGCTTCTCGGACAGTATGAACAGTCGGATTTGCAGAATTACATCAATATGGCAACGACTGAAACAGGTGAATATAGCTTGCCCGATTTATTGATGCTCAAAAATGAAACGGGCGAAACTTATTTTGTGATGACGTCGAAAGTTATTCCGTTGATTATTTACCTCATCAATCAAAATCGCAAAAAGATTCAAGAGGAAGTTGTTCGTGTTTGGAAAGATGAGTTGCTCGACTTTAATAAAACTGAAGCGATGAAAGACGATAAAGTTTTCGACGAGTTTTTAAAAACAATCACGAAAAATTATGCAAACAATTTGTACTCGCTTTTAAATTCAAAGTTTTTAGTGGCGATTGCAAACGATAAAAAAATCATCGAAACACAGGCGATTGAATATTCGAGGATTTTTCCGCAGGGACGAATTGCACCTTATTCGAAGCTTTTGCTGATTGACCGTGATGAAAGTTTAAAAGACGCAAAGATTATGTTGCCGTTTTGGTACGGCATACCGATTTTGTATGCGGTTATTTCGTTTTTCAAACGCAAGAAAACAACGAAGTCTGGCAATAATGCCGAAAACCAAAAGCAGGAATCTGAGAAAAAGCAAACCGAGCGAAAGCCGACCATGCAGGAGCGTGCACGAGACTTGAAAGCCCAGCTGCTCCCCGAAGGCGAAACGTACGAATCGGTGATGGAAAAATATCTGAGCGACTGGAACCAAAACCTCAATAAAACCTTGCGGGATAACTTAACCGAAGACGTGAATTCCCTTATTCGCGACTATGTTCGTGGCATTCAACGCACGCTGAACATCAACACGCTCACGCCTGAACGAATTTCCGAGCTTGCAAACCGCGTTGTTACAACACCGTCGTTGATGCAAATTCCTGACAAAAACGCGTTGCAAAAATACAGCGAGCTTTACATATTGGACTTGATGCAAAAGTTTTTTTAACTAAACTATTCAACTAAGTTTTTGCTTTTTTGCACCTTTCAGTATTTGTAAACGGCTAAGCTTATCCTCGGGCTCAACTTAAAATCCGCCAAGCGGATTTTAAGTTGAGCTTCTTGTGTCCTAAGCAATGACCGAATACCAGCAAACGAGAGCGACTTAATTTGACAAAGTTTGTGGCAGCTTGCAAACTTCTCGTTTGGAGCCTTGCACCGTCAACGAATAAACGCCGTCAACGGTAACGTTCGCCACCTCCAAGCAAGCCGAAACCGCTTCGGCATCGGACACGCCACACCGAAGCACCATTCCGCAACCAGCCGACACCTCTGGCGGCAGCGGAATCAGCCGTGCTTTTTCTGGCAAACTCCGCTTAACCGCAAGCTCCGCTTTAATTGCAAGATGTGATGTTGAAAACAAAAATATCACGTAATGGTGTATCTCTTGCTTTGCCGTTTCAATATCGGACACATTGTTGGCGTTATGGTTTGATAACATAGTTACTTCGCATAATTTCGACAATGCGATACATATTGGTGATACTTCCAACTTTCACTTGCTCTTTGAGTTTGTAAAAATCCAAACAAAGTCCGCACGAAAGAATTTCACAGCCGAACTGCTCGATCGCTTTTAAGTCGCTGATTGACTTTTCGTTTTGGGTTACGATTTTCACACCAGAGTTGTAAAATAGAATTTTTTTCGGAAGCTCATCTTGCTCACTCAATGAATAAATAAAGTTTTCCAAAAGCTTTTTACTAAATTCTTCATCGCCTTCACCCATTTTATCGGACGAAATAACCACGACGTATCCGTCGTTGCCCGCAGCAATCGGATTATCCATCGCTTGGCAAGTTTCGCAAACGCCTTTCGCGAAAAAAGTAACTTCGTACTCGGACGCAGAAATAGCTTTCACGTCAGTTTTGATTTTCATTTGATTCGCGAGTTTGGTTAAATTTTGCGTTGAAACTTCATTGTCAACTTTAATCACCAAGTCATCTTTGCCTGCATTTTCACGCAATGCCTTTTTTGCCATAATCACTGGAACGGGACAAATCTTTCCCATTGCATCTACTATCTTCATAAAACATCTCCTATCTATGTGTTTTAGTTTTCAACAATAATCGAACATCCTGCGAAATCTTCAATTCTGCCGATTTCCCAAACGGGAACGTTTTTTTCGGCAAAAAGCGATTTCACCGTGTTTGCTAGTTCCTTCCCGACGGAAAAAATCAAACCGCCTGAAGTTTGCGGGTCAAAAAGAATTTCCTCAAAAGCGTAATCGTCAAAATCAAACCGTACCTTTCCGTTTAAAAAATTGCGGTTGTTTTGTCCGCCCCCAGTAACTAAAAACTCTTTTGCTGCTCCGTAACTCGCTTTGATGAACGGGATTGCATCACGCTTTAATCGGACGGTTTTTGTTTCATCAATCATTTCCGACAAATGCCCCAAAAGCCCGAAGCCCGTTACGTCAGTGCATGCATGCACAGGCTCGTTGCCGTCAATCACTGGAAGCTCGTGCAGCACTTCTGCGGCGTATTTGTTCAAAAGCGTCATTTGAGCAACCGCCTCGTCAAAGCTCCGCTTGTCCATTTCGCCAACGTTGTATGCTCCCATCACAATGCCGATGCCAAGCCGCTTTGTCAAAAAAAGGACATCGCCTGGTTGCGTGCTGCAATTCGCCCAAATTTTTTTCGGGTGAACCGTACCCATCACAGAAAGTCCATACTTCGGTTGGCTGTCATTTATCGTATGACCACCGACCAACGCGGCTCCAGCTTCACGAACTTTTTCGGCTCCTCCAATGAGGATTTTTTTCAAAATCTCAAAGTTCTCTTTTTCGGGGAACGCCACGATATTGAGTGCACAAACAGGCTCTCCGCCCATCGCGTAAACGTCGCTCAAAGCGTTCGCCGCCGCAATACGCCCAAACAGCAAAGGGTCGCTCACCATGCTCGGAAAAAAATCCAGCGTTTGGATTGCAGCAATGTCGTCTGACAATTTAATCACGGCGGCATCATCAGAATGCTCGTAACCGATTAAAAGCCCTGGGTGAAAAGTCTTCGGAATATCCTGCAAAATTTTTTGAAGAGCACCTGCTCCTATTTTTGCATTTCACCCACCACAAACAAACAACGACTCATCAGCCATCATCGCACCTCGACATATTTTAAGGCTTTTCGGCTTTTAAGTCAATACTTTTTTATAGATTGCAAAATGTTTTAATAAAATGATAAACTGAGCAACCATCAAGCTTTGCAAAAAATGTGTGAGCGTTCCATTTGTCAATGTCGTCATTAACCGAATATGCAGCCGACGTGGAACCCCAAAATCCTTGCAGATTTTGAGGTTCCTAACATGTGCCAACCGTTGACCATCGTACATCCTTGTACGATGGTCAACTCGAGTTTGTACTCTAACTGTGCATCTTGCACAGTTAGAGTACAAACATCGCTGGGCTGATAACCGGCGGCTTCCGTGCCGCCACCGCCAAGGATGGCGGTGTACAAAATCACTACCGAGTTTTTCGAATGAAAAACTCGAAGTGCACGAATTGACAAGGAAGTCAATTCGTGCACCCAACACTGACGTTGCCCATTACCAAGGACGCAGGTCAATTTGCGATATCTCCACACTTAATGATTGTAAATTGACTTTCGAGTTTTT
>CALAEM010000128.1 GCA_937890985.1 uncultured Treponema sp.
TTGCGTCAAACTGACATTGCGGAAAAGAAGCAAATGCCCACCGAGCCAAAGACGATGCAAGAGTCTTTATGGACTTTTTCAAAATAGCTGCAAGTCATTATAGCTGCAAGTCATTTCTTTGAAAAAAAGGATATGCTTGACAGTTTTTATTCGTGATAACTTTCCTACAAAATCTACATTTGAGCATTTATGTATCTTTCTTTACCTTGATGTAATTTATCGGACTACATATAGTCATAGCAACACCGCATATCAAAAATGATGGAATAATGCCTAGATTTTGCTCTCCAAGGGCGGAAACCGGTTTTGACAGCGATTCTGAAAGTTGAGTGAGGCTTTGAAGTAAAGCAGATTTTGTACGAATGGTATTTTGCTGATAATAGGTAAAAAGTTTTATTGAATAGTACGTCATTGCAACTGATGACATAATACTACTTAAAAATAATATCGAAAGAAGAGGCAAAAAACCGGGACGTAATAAAATCAAAAAAAATAAGCTACCGCAGCCTGCGATGCCAAAAGTACTTATAGGTTTTAGATTTTTCTTTATAACTGGTACATTTACTAAAAATGAGCCGGCTGCAGCCCCCAATGCACTTGCGACCATCAGTAACGAATACATAGTTGCATTAGATTTCAAGATGTTAAATATATAGGACATCGTAAGGAGGGAAGCAGCTCCTCCTACAAACATAATAACAGTACAGCCTATGAATATAGGGCTTGCTTCAGTAAAGCGGAACAAAGTTTTATTTTTATCCATGCCAATTTCTTGATTTTCTAAAACTTGCATTAAAGGAAAAATATCCTTTGAAATAAGCAAAATCAGTGTAGCGGTAATAGGATAAACGCCAGCAGTAATCAAGTACATAAGTCCTTGTTTTGACATTGGAAGTTTGTCAGCGATAAATCCGGCACAGAGGCTTCCTGCAACGACAACGAGAAGATTTATTCCGCTAGAAACACTTTGACGAAAATGAATTTGCTCATTATTTGAAATAGCCCGTAAAAATTCAGCTCGATAAGTTTCCAAAATTGCAAAAAAAAGAGAAAAACAAATATATACCACAACAATAGCCCAAAAATTTTTCCCCACAAAATAAAGGGCAAGTGCAAAAACGCAGGTTAAAACTTCACCGCAAAAAAAGATTGTCCTGAACGAAAGTTTTAAAGTAAATTTTTTATTCAAGAAATAGCTAATGAATCTGGCTGAAATCGCAATCATCGGAAAAATAGAAACCGTAAGAAGATTATAAGCTTCCTTATAGCGAAAAAGCACTATAGCAGTACTCAAAAAACAATTCCCAAATGAAGAAATAAAATCACATAAAAGCAAAACTTTAAAGTTTCGTCTGTTCTGCGTATTTTGAAAAGTATTCATCGTATATTTCCTTTAGATAAATTTTTTGGCAATGCGAACCTAATTCATGAGTTTCAAATTGACAGCCTCCCATGCATACTGGGAAAAAGGAGCAAAGAAAACATTTTTTCAGTGGCATCGTTTCTATTCTTTTATGGTAGTTTTTATTTTTAATATTTGAAGTGCTTTCTATCATTTCTTTTTTTCCAACAAAGCCACCACAAGTGTAAACGTTGCCAAGAAAAAAAAACACCTTCATACTGGGCGGAAATTTTTCGATTAAGTCGACTGACTGACTGACTTATTATCACTCATAAAAACCTCTTAAACTAAATGGCATGTCTAAAATATAGTTTCAATGCCAAGGTTATCATAACAATTTTTTAAAAAATAATCTAGTGTGAAAGTAAATTTTTATTTTTGAGTTTTGCTATTTTTTGAATTTGGTGGTGTTTTGAAATCCAGTTGCGTCAAACTGACATTGCGGAAAAGAAGCAAATGCCCACCGAGCCAAAGACGACACAAGAGTCTTTATGGAATTCTTCAAAATAGCTGCAAGTCATTTCTTTGAAAAAAAGGATATGCTTGACAGTTTTTATAAAGCATATCATAATAATACTGTTACACGAATTTTTACGGCGGTTTTGTGTTTTGATTTATAGGATTTAGTATTTATGATTAAAAACTTTTTTCGTCTTTACTTTAAGAGTTTGTCGGTTGTGTTTAAAGCCGATAAGCTTCATTCCGTTTTGCTTTTGGCGGTAATTCCGCTTCAAGCACTTATGCCCTCGCTTCTTATTTATTCGGCAAACAAAATCATAAATGCTGCAACGGAAAAAAACATAAACGGAGTTGTTTTTATTTTAATTGTGTGGGCTGCCGCTTTTTTGTTATCAAATATTTTACAGCCAGTATATACCACTATACAGGGTTTTTTAACCGATAGGCTTACACTGTATTTAAATACTTCGCTTATGAATAAATCGAGAACAATATCGGAACTTACGGTTTTTGAAGATAGCTCGTTTTACGATGACATTGATATTTTATGCCAAGAAGCAAGTTGGCGCCCCGTAAACTTACTTGTTTTCGGTGCAAGCATAATAAGTTGTATTATCACGGCGGTTTCTATGCTTGTTTTACTTGCAGATTTCAGTCCATTTATTTCACTTTTAATGTTTGTCGCAATTATTCCTCAAAGCATTGTTTTTTATAAAATACAAAAAGAAGCCTTTGAAGTTTTAGTATCAAATACACCTGATTCAAGAAAGCTAAGTTATTACTCAAGTTCGCTACTTTCAAAAGAAAATATAAAAGATGTTCAGTTATACGGTCTTTATGATTTTTTTATCGATAAATACAAAGACACATTTAAAAGAATAAATAAGGGCATAAAGTTAAACCGTGTTAAAAAACTTGCAGCTTCCGTTTCATTTTTAATTGTGAGTACGGCAATCAGTGTATTCGTCTTTAATACGATTATAAAAGGTGCATTTTCCGGAGCTTTTTTAGTCGGAAGTATTTTAATTTTTTCGTCAAGTATCTTATATACAACGCAAAGCATTTCTCGTTTGGTAGAAGATTCAAGTTTATTGTATGACACGCTTTTATATATGCAAAAGTATTTTGATTTTATCAATTTACCGCCGAGTAGTAAAGGACAAAATAAAGTAATTAATTTGAGCTTTAATAAAATTATTTTTGATGATGTTTCATTTAAGTATCAATCGAATGAAAATTTTGCTTTACAAAATATTTCTTTTTCTATCGCTAACGGCGAAAAAATTGCAATCGTAGGTGAAAACGGAAGCGGTAAAACCACGATGATGAAATTGCTTTGTAAATTTTATAAACCTTCTTCAGGTGCAATAAAATTTGATGAAACTTTAATTGAAGACTATGATGTTATTGAATATAGAAAAATTATCGGTGCTGTTTTTCAAGACTATGCAAAGTTTGATTTAACGGTTCGTGAAAATACGGCTCTTTCCGATTTGGGCAAAATTGCAGACGATGCCGAAATTTTGCTTGCGTTAAAAAAATCTGGTTTTGATGAAACCGAAAATTTAGAGCAACTGTTAGGAACTCAATTTGAAGACGGGCGAGATTTATCTGGCGGTCAATGGCAAAAGCTTGCGATAGCCCGTGCGTTTTTCGGCAATTTTGAAATTCTTATTTTGGATGAACCGACGGCTTCTCTTGACCCTCGCTCCGAATTTATCATTTATGAAAAGTTCTTGGAGCTGACAAAGGGGAAAACCGTTTTCTTTGTTACGCACCGTTTATCGACTGTAAAAAAAGCCGATAAAGTTTTAGTTTTGCGAAACGGTAGAATTGTAGGCTTTGACAGTCACGAAAATTTAATGCACACAAATGAGTATTATGCCGAACTTTATACTATGCAGGCAAGTGCATTTTGAAATTTTCTATAAATAAAGACGTATAAACACTTATGAAAATCGTTATCGGCTTCGCTGATAATGCACCTCCGTTCTAAAGTATGCTAAGCAAATCCAACAAGCTTTTTGGAAAAAGCCCCAAAATAAATTGGGGCTTTTAATTACTTATTTTTTCTTTGCTTTTTTTACGAGCGTTTCAAATTCGCTTATCTGATCCGTAAAAATCTTTATCCCTTCTTTCCAGAAGTCCGGAGTTTCGATATTAAAGCCTGCACTCTTTGTTACCTTAACGGCATCCATAATGCCAGTCTTTTTTAAAATGTCTTCGTAAATGCAAGTAAACTTTTCGCCTTCCATTTTGTAGCGGTTATAAAGACCGAGAGCAAAAAGCTGTCCGAAAGCATAAGGGAAGTTATAAAAGCCCAAGTCGGCAGAATAATAATGTCCCTTAACAAGCCACATATATGGATGAAGCAAATTAGAATCAAGGCCGTTTCCATAGCTTTTCTTTTGAGCATCAAGCATCAGGCGACAGCAGTCTTCAGCTGTAAGTTCATGCTTTTCCCTTTCTTCCATAAAGGAGCGTTCAAAATAAAAACGCGAAAGAATATCAATCAACACCTGACATCCATCTTGAAGGTGAATTTCCAATAGAGCAGTCTTTTGCTCTTCATTCATTTTTTTAATTTCGCTTTCAAACAAAATGGTTTCTGCAAAAATAGAAGCTGTTTCGGCAAGTGTCATAGGATAGCTTTGATTTATGACGGGCATATCCTTTATAACATTGAAGTGAAAGGCGTGTCCCAACTCGTGTGCAAGCGTACTGACCGAAGAGAAAGAACCGTCGAAGTTGCAAAGAACTCTGGGTTCCTTTGTTACGGGAAAATGAGTACAGTAGGCTCCGCCGACTTTGCCGTTTCGCACCTCGCCGTCTATCCAATTGGAAGCAAAAGCCTTTTTTGCAAACTCTCCCATGTTCTTTGAAAATGAAGAAAAGTTTTCGATTACCAATGCCTTTGCCTCTTCCCAAGTATATGTCGGAAATGATTTTGAAACTGGAGCAAAGAGGTCATAAAATGGTAAATCCTTTTTGCCTAAAAGTGCAGCCTTAGCTTTTAAGTACTTTCTCCATGAAGGAAGAGAATCTTCGATGGCGGAAATTAAGGAGTCAAGAGTTTTTTGAGTTATATGAGCTTGCTTTACAGATTTTTCGATTGTGCCACCTTTCCAGTTACGCCTTTTGTTTAAGGTGATGGAAGCACCCTTTACGCCGTTCAAGGCTGCGGCAACGGGTTTTTCGATGGACTTGCAAAGCTCAAGTTCTTTTTTAAAAGCCTTTTCGCGGACAGCTTCATCCTTATCGTAAGCCATCGCTCTAAGCTGAACCAAGGTTTTTTCTTCCTTTGTTTTTTCATCCCAGATACATGAAGCTGTGGAAGTCAGTGTACTCTGTAATTTACTCCAAGCCGAAGCACCGGAGCGGGCTAGATCGGCAGCCAAGGATTCCTCTTCTTCGCTCATCTGTTTTTTTTGCCAAAACAAAGTATCTTCCAAATAGAAGGAAGCGTATTTTAAATCCTTGTCTTTTTTAATCAAGGCTTTTACCTCTTTGGAAACGGACGCCAAGATATTCGAAAAGCGAACTCCAAGTGGCGTAAACGGAACAAAGAGAGCCGATAGCGAGTTAAGCTCCGAAAGGGCTTCTTTGTTTTCGGTATCGGTTGTATACACTGCCGAAGCATAGGCATTAAGAGTTTCGGCTTCGGCATTAAACTCGTTTAAAATATCCAAAGCTTTTACCAGCCATTTTTTTAAGTCGTTCTCTGAAAAAGCCTTTAAGTGTTTTTCAAACTTGGAAGTCAATGCAGGAATTCTCTTTTTTGATTCCGCATATTCTTTTGATTTAAAATCGGGATAAATATTTTTTAAATCCCATCTCGGTGCAGTTTTGTTTTGCATTAGTATCTCCTTACAAAATTTGTAGAAAAATTAAAGTTTAAAGAATATTGAAGCTTCTCCATAGTCTCCGTTCCTATCGGTTATGCTAAGTTCAAGTTTATTCTTACCGGAAAATTTTACACCATCCGTTGAAATCTGTATAAGAAAGGATGTCATTTGGGCATCAGGAAATTGTTCTTCAACACGCGAAAGAGTCAATATTTCGCAAAATTCACCGTTTACAGATACGGTTAAAGATTCTTTACCTATATCGGGAACAATATTTTTTTCGTTTGCCTTAAACTTACTTAGGCTCATGGGCCGAAAGTAAACCATCAGATAGTTACCTGCTCCCTTAACTTGAAAACAGTGTAAACCGTATATCTCAATCACATCTATTTTAGGATTAATTTCCAAATCCTCATCAAGGTCTATATTTTGACTCCAGTATTCAAGATAATTTTCTTTGTACTCTTTTAAAGCAATAAAAAACGGATAATACTTCGGCTCAGCAGATAAATTGAATTTTCCTTCATTATTTGTTTCATCGGAATATTCAATTTCGAATTTATTGTTAAGGAGGGCTACGAGAGCTTTTTCAAGAGGATTGTTATTTTTATCGTAGACCGTTCCGTATATTTCTTTCATAAGTCATTCTCCGGTTTAGCTATAAAAGCTGACATAATTTTATAATATAATCACTCTTGTGTCAATATTTAATACTGATATTTTACCACTTTTTACTGTGATTCCGATTTGTAAACAAAAAATTAAAATTAAATTTTTTACTTGACATTTTTGTGTTAATATCACACACTATTGTTATTTAATAATATATAAGTCTTAATGCATGCTAATAGATATCTTTGTTAACTAAAATTTCTGTGTAAGGAGGTCTGCAATGTTAAAGATTGCTTTTTTAATCATTTTCTTCATCCTTGGTGCACAACAAGCTCATTGAAATTAGTTTTGGAGAATTGATTTAAATCGGTGCGAAGGTGAAGTGTTACCTTCGCACCTCATTTTTCGGAGTTGTAAATGAAAAATAAAATAAGTATTCTTATAAAAAAAGAAATTTTTGAATTATGCTTTAATATTAAATCTTGGTTAAATGTTATAGTTTGGGCTTCAATACCTTATCTGCCTCAAGTAAATAAATCATATCACAAATTTATACTTGCACTTCTTTTTTCAATATTTGCAGGCGGGCAATATATATGACTCATACCTAAATGATATTAAATTGGGCGGTTCGCTTTTTTTACATAATATACAAACCAGTGTGCTAACCGTTTTTTGTATTAAATTAGCAATTTCAGGTTTATTAAGCTGTATAGCAATTTTAATAAATATAACACATATTATTCCCTATACTGGATTTTTTGATTTATTTTGGATTTTACCCCTATTTATATTTTTTGCAGCTCTTATGTTCCTTGCCTCAGTTTTTTCAAAATGTGCTGAAATAACTTCAGCAGTTATTTCCATATTGACAGCAACCCTTATTTTTGCATTTATTATTATAATTAATTATTTCTTATTAAAAATTATTTTTAGTATTGTAATTACTTGTTTTTTTGTGTTTATATCTGTAAAAATCTTGTATTCTAAAACATATCGTACACAACTATAAAAGGAGAGTTTATGGTTTTTGATAATTTATACCTCAACTGTAGGAAAATTAAATTAAATTTTTTACTTGACATTTTTGTGTTAATATCACACACTATTGTCATTTAATAATATATAAGTCTTAATGCATGCTAATAGATATCTTTGTTAACTAAAA
>CALAEM010000129.1 GCA_937890985.1 uncultured Treponema sp.
AGGTAATGGGCAACACGGACGTTGTAAATTACCGAGCTTTTGAGTGCGGGGAAAACTAGAACCTTAACCACTCCTCACGCCGAGCATTGTTGTTTGCATCATTGCATTGCGTTTTGAGGCGTGAGTCATTTTTGCGGTTTCAACTCGAAGCGTAAAATTCAAAAAATCATTTCCGTGCAGAGGCTATTTCATATTTTTAATTATCGAGTCCAGCTTTGAAACGCATGCTTCTGAGAAACCTTTGTCTGGAAGAACGTCAGCCATATCACGTAAATATTCCAGCAAGTTTTTTACGGTAACATCCGACTCAATGTCCGCCACTTTTGGGTTTTGAAAAAAGTTACGCATTTTCATAAAGATTGCTCGCATACGCAAACCGACTGCACCTGTGAGCTTTCTGATAATGTACTGTATCTTTAACCGCTCATCGCTTGCCAAAAATTTCCTGCTTTCTTCAACTGGTAACGCTGTGAGCAATTCGCGCAAACTCTTAAATAGCTCCAGCATATCCTCGCTTGAGATAGTTTGCAACGCTCTGTCAAAACCAGGCGTTTCTTTAAGTTTACCGACAGGCATTTTTTTCACAGGTGCGTTCGTGCTTTGCCCTGCATTTTGAGTTGCAGGCATTAAATCGTAAGCATCGTCGCCGAGAGCTTCTTCGATTGTTTTGGGCGTTTCCAGCTCTTGCTTTTTATTTTTACCAATTGCTAAAATATCATCAAAAGCATCGAACGCATCTTTCAAATCATCGAGCTGCTCCAACTGCTGTTCAAGTAATGCATTTTGTTTATCAAATAGCACATCCGATTTTTGCTGATTTGCATACTCGGTGGATTGCAATTCATCAAGCTTTTTGTTGAGCTGGTCAATTAAATTATCTTGTTGCTCAAAACGTTCTTCGACACGAGAAGGTTCGTCCACACGGCGAGCTTCATCACCATATACAGGCAAATCCAACGCAGCGAGTTTATCATTAAGCTTATCGAGTAACTCATTTTGCCTTTCAAAACGCTCCGAAGCTTTTTTTTGCTCATCATTATATTCTGACAATTTTAAGTTGTCCAGTTTTTCATTGAGTTTGTCAATCAAAGCACTTTGTTTTGCAAGTTCGTCTTCAGTGTTTCTATCATACGCATCGTCTCGTGGAGGCTTAAAATTTGCTAACTGTTCATTTAAGTCTTCAATCAACTCACTTTGCTCTGCCAACTGTTCTTGTGCTCGTTGTAAAGCATCATCATTATGCGTTGCGTAATTTTGATTTTGGTCTGGCTTTTGGTTCTGTTTTTGTTTTTCAAGCTCTTCATTACTTTTAAGATTCAAATCATCGAGTTGATTAATCCCATACATTTCAGTTTCAGGAAGAGTTCGAGTGTCATTCGCTTTCGGCATAAACGCAGGTTCATCCTGCACTTGCGGCAAAACAAAATCATCTGGATTGGAAAAATCATTCGCCTTCGCAAATTGCATAGGCGATATTCCGCCTTGATTTATAGGGTTCGAAAAAGCAGCATCACGATTCACCGAGTTCAATCCAGGAATAATTTCGTCATGACCCGAATTGCCAATGATAGGACTGTCAACGTCAACAATATCCTTGAGTGTTTGTTCTTCAATCGGATTACTTTTTTTCCAAGTTTCCTCTTCGTCTGAAAGTTCCACTAAATCATCAAAGGGCATATTTAAATCATCGGGCTGTTCTACTTTTCCAGATTCGTCGATAAGTGAAAAACTTTCTTGTTCCTCTTCGACTGTCGAGTGAGTATCGCTTTTTGCACTTTCGGGTTTTTTAACCGGCTCAGCATTTTGCTTTATAAAATTCGGTTTGTTTGATGCTTGTGCGTTAAATTTCTCTGCAGCTTTTTCATAAAGATTTAAACTCTTGGCAAGCGATTGCAAATCATCTTCAGATCCGCGTTCGCTTTGCAGGTTAATCATGCTGTCAGCCATCATTACCGCATCAAGCACGTTTCCTTGTTTTTGCAAAAACTCCGACAATGCTGCCATTGCCTTCAAATTTTTTGGGTCGTCTTTTAAAACAGTTTCATACTCTTTGCGAACTTTGTCGAAGAGTTTTAACTTCTCATAACATTTACCAAGCAAGATGCGTGCTTCGCTGTCAAGTGGCTTTTCAATGAGATACTGCTCAAGCTGCGTTGCCGCATTTTTATAATTTCCCGCTTCGTAATACTGGTTTGCCAAATTGAAGCGTAAGCCAATTTCGCCAGGCGATTTTTGCAATATCTGCAAAAATATTTTTTCCGCATTTTCTGTTTGCCCCAAAAGCGAAAACAAGTTTCCGTAAAGTTTTAAAACCTCGATTGAGTCTTTGTTTTTTTGATATAACTTTTGCGTTATTTCTTTTGCTGTCGCAAAATCCTTAACACGCAAACAAGTGTTCGCATACAAAAGCAAAAGTTCTTCGCTTTCGCTTCCAGCTTTTTTTGCATTTTCTAAAACGTGCAATGTTTCAGTAATTTCGTTTTTCGCAATAAGATATTTACAAAGCCCAATCGCAGCTTGTTCGCTTTTTGGATTTAACGCCAAAGCTTTTTTATAATAACGCTCAACCTCAGCTTCGTCATTTAATTTTAAATACAAATTCGCAAGAGCAATACACGCACGCTCAGTTTCACCTTCGGTTTTGATAATTGATTTTTCAAAGTTAATCGCAGCATTAATATTTCCCTCTTCGGTGTATATTTCTGCGATGCTATGAAGCACGTCCGACCAGTTAGGATTAACTCGCAACGCTGCATTGTAAAAAGCAAGAGCCTCAGTAAATGCCCGCTCCTCGCGGTAAATATTTGCAAGGTTATAATTCAAGAACGGATGATTCGGATCAACTTGTAAACCGCGTTTATAGTAATAACTTGCATTTGCTTTATCTCCGCTCAAAAGATACGCCGTTCCAAGATAATTATAAGCAAGTGCATCATCCGATTTTAATGCAACTAATTTTTGAAACGCGTCAATTGCATTTTGATAATCGCCAGAGTCTTTGTAAACCGCACCCAAGTTAAAAAGCACTTCATCGTTTTCGCCCGCAATTTCTTTTGCCTCTTTCAACGTTTGAATTGCTTTATCGTACTGCTTCAAATTACGATATACTGTTGCCAAGTTAATGATTGCTTCGAGATTTCCAGGAAAACGCTCTGTAACTTTTTTCCAAACGAGCAAGCTTTTGTCAAATTGTTTTGTGCGAATGTATAACGTACCCAAAAGTTTTTGTATCTCTAAAAAGTTTTTATCGCTCATTTCAGGACACTCATTCAATAGCGATTCGAGTAATGTTTCTGCACTAGCATAATCGCGCGACAAAAATAAATTTCTAGCTTGTGAGTACTTCAAGTTTATAGTCGTATCATCGTTATTGTCTTGCATACATTTTACTCCGTCTTCTTCATAGCTTCAACATAATACACGCATAATTATTTGGCGGCAGCTTTTTTGCTGCAATCAACGGCTGCCTTTGGGCGAGCCCAAACTTCTTTTGAAAAATTTCCGCCTCGCGTTACTCCATCTTTGTCATAAGCAACAACCGCAAAAAAATAAAGCTGACCATTTTTTAAACCGTCCACCTTAAACGACAAAACATTACCGACATCAATCGGCGAGTTCCCGTAAAAATATTCACCTGAGCGTTCACCATAATACACAATGTAACCCGCCGTGTCTAAATCAATCGAAGGCGTCCACGATAATTCGACGGCACTATCAACACCATTTGCAAACACCGCATTCGGAGGCAAAGGCAAACTGTCGCCTTCATATTCCAATTTTACAAAATTAACGACTGGGCTTTTTTGACAAGTCGCATCAGGAAACAAAACCGCCGCGATTTGAAAAAAGCGTCCTGTAAAATTTTTCAAACTACAATTCGGCGTTACTTCAATCCAGCGAGGATTTTCGCTCGTCCAATTAAATCTATCGTTGCTTGAGCGTATGTAATATAGCACGTCAGTTTGTTCAGGCTTAAAATCATCAGCAACCAATTTTAGCACTTTGGAATAATTGCCTTCTGTGTCAATAATGTTCGACTCAAAACGTCCACCACGTATCGGCAGTTTTTCAAAAAGCTTTTTTGAAAAAGAAAAATCATTCACATTGGTACCCGTTCGCTTTACCTTAAACTCATCCAAAAAGCCTGAATAATTTTTTCCAATTTCGACTCGCTCACCGCGTCCCAACTGAGCATACAATACCTGACTGCCTTCGTGACGAGTTTCGGTTAAAAACTCAATCGCCTCAATCAAGCCGTTCAAGCGATATTCCAACAAGCCGTTTTCACTGTTGTATGAAATTAAATGGTGCGACCACTTTTCAGGCAAAATCGCAGATTTACTTTTTATAGTGATATCCAAACCTTCGCCGTTTTTTTGCCATATTTCCGAAAAGTTCCATTCCATTTTGTTTTGCATAATGTTTGCGTTTATGCTCTGATAATAAATTTTACCGTTTTGCGGAAACGCAGCATACCAACGTAAAATCGTCGAGCCTGCATCAGTAACTTCTGGGCGAATCCAAAACTCAATGGTAAACGAGCCTAGGACTTCTCCGCCTGCTAAAAAACTTCGCTTCGATGGGGTCAGCACAACAGCGGGCGTTTTACTTTGTGGCGTGCATAATGCTGCACCCGCTCCGTACTTTGCGTTTTGAGCTGAACTTTGCAAAAAGCTTGACGCAGCGATTGTATAGTTTTTTGTTTCATCACGGAGCGGTGCTGAGTCAAAACTCAGGTATAAATCGGCGGCTTCTGTTTCCGCCACGGACTCAGAAGTCAGCACGGCAGCAGGCAAACCGAACTTGCCACCTGCGAACGAAATATTCTGAGCATAGGAAAGCTTTTCCCAGCCAGAATTTCCGCCAAGCTCAAAAACAGCTTCCTCCGCAATTAAAATACCGCTCAAAAAAACAAGCAAAAAGCCCAAAAAAGCAAAACGTTTCATCTCATATAGTTTCGGCACAAACATCACTTGCATTAACAGTAAATTGAAAGGAAATTTTCATAAAATCGGGTGTTCAGCTGCGACGTATTACAGCCACCAATCGCGAAAAACTGCGTTTTATTGAAAATGCTTCAGCGAGTTCAAAGCAATCGCATAACCCGAGTTATAAGAATATCTTTCAAAGAACATCCAGATTATAATCTAGACTTTTTCGAAAAAAAAAGCTATGCTCTGAAGGTGAAAAAAATCCTACTAATTTGGATGCTGATGTGCTTATGCTTTTCATGCAAAACTCCGCCAAATGTAACCGTTACAAAAATCAACTATGCCGACTTTTATGGTTTAGTGCAATCGCATTCAGCTTCGTCAACTCAACTTCAAAATTACGACACAACCGAAGAGCAATCGGCAGACGAGCCTGCCGAAACAGGCTATGTGTCGGTGCAACTTGATGCCGAAATTTTCGAGCCTAAAAACGAAAAATACTACGACGCAATTCTCCCGAATAATATGTTCAGCTTCCTCGCTTACAAAAACCACTGTGAAATCTTTTTCGATGCAAGCGACATTACTTCGTTTATATTTTACATAAATGAAATCAAAGTTGACAGCTCAGAAATTTGTTCAAACGGCTTTTCAAAAATCGATGCATCTGCGATTGTGAAAAACGGCAGAAATATCTTGTATGTTTCAAACATTGAAAAAAGCTCTCAATCAGCGGCACTAAAAATTAGGATTCCGTATCCAATATTAACACGCACCAACAAAAAAATCCCCGACGTGAATTACAAAGCATTGCAGTTAGTCGATGAATTATTGCAAAGTCAAGTTGCGAACGGCTTCCCGTCTGTCCAGATTTTAGTCGCAAAAGATGGTTTTATCGTCGCCGACCACTCCTACGGAAAAATTTACAATGTAGATAAGTTTTCAGATTCAGGTTTATCGGACGCTGCAAATGTTACTGGAAAAACTTTGTACGATTTAGCAAGCAACACAAAAATGTATGCAACCGTTTTTGCAATCCAACGATTGGTATTTGAAAAAAAAATTTCCATCCACGATAAAATTTCAAAATTCTTCCCAGAATTTAGCGACGAAAAAAAAGCACGACGTACAGGAAAATCAGAAATGACTATCGAACATTTGCTGACGCACAGCTCAGGCTTCCCAGCTGGGGCGGCGTATTATGCAAAGAAAATTGTGAAAAATGCAAATGGAAAAGATCGAAAAGAAAAAGTACTCAAAGAGATTTTAAAAACAAAACTGATTAATAACGTCGGAAGCAAAGTAGTTTATTCGGATATTAATTTTATGTTGCTTTCGTTTATTGTCGAAAAAGTTACAGGGCAAACTTTTGATTCATTCGTTGAAGATAAAATTTACACACCGCTTTCATTAAAGCGCATTTGCTTTAAGCCTTTGGAACACGGTTTTCCGCTCTCCGAAATTGCTGCAACTGAAATCGGTTTAAACCGCTCAAAAAGAAACGAAACAAATAACTATTTCGTACACGGTCATGTTCACGACCCAGAAGCATACAACTCAATGAACGAAGTTTCAGGACACGCGGGACTTTTTGGTAATGCGGAAAGCCTTGCTGTTTTAGCACAGACGATGATTAATGGCGGTGGATACGGCAACACGCGTATTTTTAGCGAAACAATAACACGCAATTTTTTAGGTGTCAGCCAATATCACCCCGCGTACGCACTAGGTTGGCGAATGCAAAATACCGATGCATACAAATGGAACTTTTCAACTTTAGCATCACCGCAAACATTCGGACACACAGGTTGGACAGGCACAATGAGTCTGTTCGATGTCGAGAACAATCTTATAATTATCATTTTGACAAATGCAAAACATAGTGCATACACTGGTGGCAATCAATTTGAAGGCGATTATTTTTTAACAAAAAATTATGGAGCAATAACTTCAATTATTTATTCTGCGTTTTCAGATTACGATTCGGAATACCTTGCCACGCTTCTCACGGAACTTGCGTCGCAAAAATTTGCTCTCATCAACACATCGCCGAAGTTTCAAAACAACGGAGCATACAACGACCTTGCCGCTATCATGCAAGTACTTCAAAAACATTCACACTCATCGACCATCAAAAAATTTTTAAAAAGTGAAACGGCAATGCAAATAAATAATCTCCTCAGGAAAAATTCAAAATGAAAAATCAAAACCCACAATGCAAAAAACCATACACCGCATGCTTAAAGATTGCTTCAATACTTTTTTGCTTGCAGTTAATTTTTGCATGTACAACAATAAAAGAAAAAACTTCTCCGCAAGTTGAAACTCAAAAAGATGATACCACACGCTCAGAATTAAAACTCGGAATTGACCGCCTCGATGAGTTCAAAGTTTTTTTTGAAGGTAAACGCGTCGGATTAATCACAAACGCAACAGGCATCAACCGCAACGGAATTCAAACGATTGATGTTTTGCACAAAAGTGTAAACTTGGTTGCGTTGTTTTCACCAGAACACGGCATACGCGGAAGTGAAACCGCCGGTGCTATTGTTGCAAATTCGCACGACACAAAAACTGGATTACCCGTTTATAGTTTATACGGCAAGGAAAAACGCCCGACACAAAAAATGCTTGCAGGAATTGACGTGCTGTGTTTTGATATACAAGATGTCGGTTCGCGTTTTTACACATACATTTGGACAATGGCGTACGCAATGGAAGCCTGTGCCAAATACGGCATCGAGTTTGTTGTGTTCGACAGACCTAACCCAATCGGCAATTCCGTTGAAGGGGCTATATTGCAAAAAGCGTACCGCTCTTTTGTTGGCTACTTTCCGATTGCACAAAGGCACGGTATGACCGTCGGAGAATTAGCTTTGATGTTCAATGCGGAGTTCAAAATTAAATGCAGCTTAAAAGTTATTCCGATGCAAAACTATTCTTACGCAACGCCTTACCGCGACTACAAATTAATGTGGGTTCCAACTTCGCCGAACATACCGCACCAAAAAACGGCACTCCTTTATTCGGGAATGTGTTTGTTTGAAGGCGTTAATTTGTCGGTAGGTCGCGGGACGACAATGCCTTTTGAGTACATCGGTGCACCTTACATCAATGCAGAAAAATTTTCCGACGCGATGAATGAACTTCACCTTGACGGAGTATTTTTTTATCCAGCGTATTTTACACCGACAGATTCTGTTTTCAAAAGCGAACCTTGCCGCGGCGTTCAAGTGATTGTAACAAACGAAGAAAAAATCAAACCAGTAACTGTCGCAGTTTATATGTTTGCCGCGTTAAAAAAAATGTACCCGTCGCAATTCAAAGTCCGCGATATTGAAAGCCGCTACGCTTCGGTGAATTTACTTTCTGGCACCTCGTACTTCACAGATGCAAACTTCGACGCAGAAAGCGTTTTACAAAAAATGAACGCCGACATCCAACACTTTCACGAAATGCGCAAGCCGTACTTGCTTTACGAATAAACTTTTCACCACGTGCTATCTCTGCACGCATTTCAAATTTCGCAAGTTTAAGCCTGTGAAACGGAAATGCTTTTTTGCTTTTTATGTCGCAAAAAGTTTTA
>CALAEM010000130.1 GCA_937890985.1 uncultured Treponema sp.
GCGTTACGTGGTCGCACCTGTCGGCGGTTGGCTTTTTTCAGAAAATGCTTTTCCAAGCAAAATCGGCACAATCATCGAGGAAACAATTATCAGCAAAATAACTGGTGCAAAGTATTCCGCTTTAACCATGCCGACAGCTAGCCCTTTTTGTGCCACGATGAGAGCTACTTCCCCGCGAACCATCATTCCAAGCCCTATTTGCAGCGATTCCTTTTGCTTAAAGCCCAAAAGCAATGCCGAACCGCCACAGCCAATCACTTTGCCGATACAGCCGACAAGCACAAAGGCTAGCGAAAACCACAGTAAGCTCATGTTCAGTCCGCTCAAGTCAGTTTTAAGTCCGATAGCGGTAAAAAATATCGGGCTGAAAAACATATATGAGTTGATGTCGATTTTTTCTTCAACGTAGGAGGCATCGCGTAAATTGCACAATATAACGCCTGCAACATACGCACCAGTAATATCTGCGATGCCGAAAAAACGCTCGGTGCAATAAGCAAAAATCAAAGCAACACCCAAGCCATAAATCGAAATGCGACGAGTGTGAGGGTGGCGAGTGTCATACCACTTGAAAACTTTGTAAATCACGTAACCTGCAACTACCGAAATGGCAAAGAACGCTGCGGTCTTAACCGCAAGTCCGAGGTAGTCGCCTGTGCCAGAGCTTGCACCAAGCACAATCGTCAATGCAATAATGCCCAAAACGTCATCGATAATTGCCGCACTGATAATCGTTTGCCCGACATCAGAGTTTATCTTTCCAAGCTCTTTTAGTGCGGCGACGGTAATGCTCACCGACGTTGCCGTTAAAATCGTTCCGATAAAAAGTGCCTGAAAAAACAATGGCGTTCCAAAACCGTCGAAGCCCCAAAAACCCAAAGTCATAGCTGTGCCTAAAATCAACGGCACGATAACGCCACAAGTTGCAATCACAGTTGACTTAACGCCAGACTTAACAAGCGATTTTATATTTGTCCCCAAGCCTGCGGAAAACATAATTAGGATAACGCCAATTTCAGACATATAGCCTATAAACTGATTTGTTTCGGCGTAAATTGTGTTTGGTTCAGTCCCGCCAAAATTACTGAAAAAAGGCAAAAATCGCAACAAAAGCCCCGCAACAATTTCGCCTGCAACTTGCGGAATGTGCAGCTTTTTGGCAAGAAGTCCGAAGTACTTCGCGACTGTAACAATAATCCCGACAGAAAGAACAATTTGCAAAGTTATTTCCGCAATAGGTATTTCCTTAATCGACATAAATCGCTCCTTAAATGGCAGGCTAGCAAAGCAAACTCAAAATATTTTGCAAGAGATAAAATCAGCATCCAGCAGTAAGCTCGCTTCAAGCCACATTACCGCACTGACATTACAAGCACAATTTCGCTAGCAGCCTTTCAAGCAAATTATATCACAATTTCGTTCGATGTTATAGTGGGTAACGCACCGCGTTCGGCGTTACCCAATGCAACGAGCTTACTATTCTAAAACGAATAGCGGGCGTTCCACAGCGGAAAGAGGATGCACTGGAACAGAGTTGATGCGAAACTCCCAGTGAAGATGCGGCCCAGTTGAAAAGCCCGTGTTGCCACTCAGTGCAACCTTTTCACCTGCGGTAACTTTATCGCCGACAGATTTTAAGTTTTTGCTCAAATGATAAAATAGCGTGTAAACGCCTGGAGCATTTTCGATAACAAGCGTATAACCCGTTACAATTCTTGCTCCTGCAAATACAACCGTTCCATCCGCAGGTGCAACAATCTCAGTGCCTACTGGAATACCAAAATCTATTCCCCAATGCACTTCGCTTCCCTCTTTGCCAGAGGTATAAATCAACTTTCGCTTTTCGCCAAACTCCGACGTAACACGCGTGGACAATGTCGGCTTTTGAAAGTTTTTAGCGAAAGGAATAGCGTCAGAATTAAACGTAGTTAGAATTTGCGTGAGAGCTTTTGACTCCGCAGCCTTTTGCGGGTTTGGCTTAAGAATAATGCCTGTGTTGCGTTCATCGAGATGCAAGGTGTACTCTGGGAAATTAGTTTTATTAACCGTAAGCGGAAGCTTCTCGTGCAACACCTGCGTTTTTTCCGACGCTGTCGCTTTTAAATAATACGCCCCTGGTTCAAGCCAAACAGGAATAGCAACCAAGGCAACGTACTTTCCCTTGGATTTGTCAACCGCAAAAGCTTCAACCTTTTGGATAACCTTCTCCTTTGCCGCGACGAGCTCAACATACGCCACAAGCGGCTCCGTTTCGCTACTGAAATACACAGTAACAAAGTCGCCTTGACTTACTTCATCGACAGCTGAAACCGAAAGCGAAAATACAGGCAATGCACAAAACACAAAAATAAGTACGCAGCACAATCGTGCGAATTTACATTTTTTCATCATAATCTCCAAATTCCACCATCCTAACATAGTTACGCAAATTAAGCTAGGTCACCCTAACGAAAAAATGCAGTGTAACGGTTAAGCTATGACACGGGCAACCATTCGGTTGCCTACTTTTATCAAAAACATTTTAGGAATACGCACGCTGCTAAAACGTCGTCAATTTCTGAACCGCGTCATTTCCGCCACGGATGGCGGTGTACAAAAGCACTACCGAGTTTTTCAAGTGAAAAACTCGGAGTTCAGCAATGTACAGGAGGTACATTGCTGAACCGCTCAGTCGTTTACAAATGACTACCTTTGTTTCACATAATTCCATAACAATGTTTTTTTAAGTTCAGATGAAGTGATTTTTTTAAAATGTTGAATATTGAATATTGAAAAAAAATAGTTATAATCGAATGGTTATGTAAATAGACAGCTAATCGAAGTAACGATTGGTTTGTCGTGTTCTGTTTTGTCGTTCATGGAGGTTTTATGAAAATGTGCAAAAAGATTTTAGTGTTGGCTTTGTGCTTTGCTATTTTTTCGTGCAAGGCAAAGAAGACTGAGTTTTCCGAAGATGGTTCGTCGTATATTTTGTCGATGTCGCAAACTGTACTCAGTCGCAACTCAAGTATTACGATTGTGTTCACAGAGGATGTGAAAAATGCGAACGCACTTTCGCAGTCGGCGGTTTTTACGCCAGAGCAAAAAGGCAACTGGGAGCTGAAAGACGAGCGTACTATTGCGTTTACGCCGGTGCACATTTTTGACGGCAACAATCAGTTTGAGCTTACACTTGATGTCGGAAAAATTCTAAACAAGGGTGCGAATAAAATCGGCGTGAGCCGAAAGTTTTATGTAACGCCGGCGAAGTTTAATGTTTCGCTTGGCGAACTCGAAGTGCAAAGCAATGCAAACTATGAAGTTGATATTTCAGTTTCAACCGACGTTGAATGCCGCATTGGCGATGTTGCAAAAGCTTTGAAGGCAAACATAGATGGAAAGGCTTGCGATATTTTTTTCAACGAAAGCGACACAGCAAACACTGCACATAACTTGAAAATAAAAAACATTGTGCGAAATGATAACGCACAAACATTATCGCTTGACTACGATGCAAATTCAATCGGGTTTAATGTGAATGGAAAAATCACGCGAATGATTCCAGCAAATGGCAAGTTCGAAATAGTGAACGTAAAAAATGTGAGCGATAAAACTGTGCGGTTTACTTTTTCAGAATCACTTGATACAAGTCTTGATATGCGTGAATTTATTTCCGTTAAATCAACTGACACTAATTATACGTATCGCTGGAAGATAGATAAAAACAGCATCACTGTAACTTGTTCAGTACAAGCGTGGCCGAATGATACGGTCATTTCGCTATATCCTAATTTCAAAAGTGCGGAAGGACACGTCCTTAAAACGGGTTATGACTATAATGTGGTTGTAGGTTGGGAAAAGCCTGAGCTCAAGTTTGCAAATAACAATGCGATTTTACCGAGTGACGGAAAACCTGTCGTCGCAATTTACACAAAAAATCTTTCGGGGGTTATCATCGAAGCAATTAAAATTCCGCAACACAATATGCTTCAATTTTTGCAAGTGAATAATCTAAACGAAGATGACGAAATGTTTCGCGTCGGAAAATCGGTTTGGCAAAAAGCTTTTGACTTTGAATGGAACGACGACATGAAAAACCAATTTGTAACACGAGGTCTCGATGTAACAGAGTTGGTAAAAAATTTTCCTGATGGAATGTTCCAATTACGAATAACTTTTGCACGCCGTCATGCAAAATACGAATCTACAAACTCGGACACAAAAACCAATTTGGAATTTCCATCTGACTTTGTAAACTTTGCTGACAGCGTTTATTCTGCGTATTGGTCAGGCGTGCAAAACCAAACAGGTAGTTACAATTTCTGGGATGAAGATGACAATCCAGAACATCCAGCATACTATTTGGCTTGTTACAATCGTGCCGCTTTGAAAACGAAAAACGTGCTTGTGTCAAATCTCGCTTTGTCGGTGAAAGCTGACTCAAAACGAGGCTTATACATTCAAGCGGTAAATTTATTAACTGGAGAAGCTGAAAAAAATACGGAGATAAAACTTTTTAACTTTACGCAAAGTTTACTCGAAGAAGGAAGCACAGACTCGAACGGTTCATACAAAGCAAAAAACAGCAATGACGTTACATTCATTCAAGCAAGAAGTGGCAGCAATTATGCGTATCTCGATTTGCGTTCTGCTCCGCTTAGCACTGGCAACTTCCAAGTGGAAGGTGTAAAAACTTATGACGGAGTGAAAGGTTTTGTATATGGAGAACGCGGCGTGTGGAGTCCTGGTGATGCAATGCACTTGTGTTTGATTATTCAGGACAAAGAAAAAACTCTGCCTGCAAATGTGCCAGTTGTTTTTACACTTGAAGACCCAATGGGGAAAATTATTGACAAACAAGTTTTAACTGAAAGTGTCAATGGCTTTTACAAAGTTGAAACTTCGACGAGTAAGAATGATGTAACCGGCACGTGGAATGCCGTTTTCAAAACTGGAAATAATATTTGGTCGAAGCACGTAAAAATCGAAAGCGTTATTCCGAATAAACTTGCGGTGAATTTGCAAGTTGCAAAAAATTATTTTAGTTCGGGTGTCAATAATGTTTCGCTTTATGGTGAATGGCTCACAGGTGTAAAAGCGAGTGGCTTGAAAGCGGAAATATATTCTCGGTATATAAGTAACGATGCAGGTTTTGAAAAGTTCAGTGGCTATAATTTCAGCAACAAAGAATTTTCGACAGCAACATCATTGAGTAAAATTTGGAATGGTGTGTTGGATGATAACGGAAATGCTTCGTTTAATTTGACGTTGGATGCAGGGCAAAACGTAAGCGGTTTACTTAATGCAATTTTGGAAACACGCGTTTACGAACCGAGCGGTGCATATTCAATTGAAACAAAGTCAATTCCCTTCTCACCGTTTTCGCGATATGTCGGTTTAAAACTTCCCGAAAGTGATGATGAATACCGCAATGTTTTTTACAACGATAAAACACATACTGCGGAAATCGTCCTCGTTGATGAAGCTGGCGAGTTGATAAAAGCAAATACCACAGTTGAATTTTCCGTATATAAGCTTGACTGGAAGTGGTGGTGGATTCGCGATGCGTATACCAAAGCAAGTTACGACGAAAATCGTGCGGCAAGCAAAGTGTTCTCGAAGGAAGTTACGGTGCGAGGCGGAAAGGCTTCGGTTGACTTTGAGCTTGAGGATTGGGGCCGCTATCTTTTTGTGGTTAATGACACGCAAGGCGGACACAGTGCAACTGATATCGGCTATGTTGATTACCGCTATTGGGCGACCAGACGCGACAACGATGTTGAAGGCTCTGCGAATATGCTCATGCTCACATCGCACAAAGATACTTACAACATCAACGAAACCGCAGAAATTACTTTTAACGCAAACAAAAACTCAACGGCGTATATCACAGTCGAAAAAAATGGTTCAGTTATCAAGCAGGAAGTTGTTAAAACAGTTGACGGCACAAATACTTACAAATTCAAAACGGATAGCACAATGGCACCGAACGTTTATGTGCATATAAGTTTGGTGCAGGCGTACACACAAACTTCAAACAGCTTGCCGATACGTTTGTACGGAATCATTCCAGTGATGGTCGAAGATGCCGCAACGCATTTGAATCCGCTGGTAAAAGCCGCAAGTGAATTTAAACCAAATGCACCTTGTAAAATTAAAGTGTCTGAAAAAAATGGAACGCCGGCGACTTTTACAGTTGCGGTTGTTGACGAAGGTTTACTCGGGCTGACAGCATTTAAAACAAGAGACCCGTGGAGTTATTTTTACAGCAAAGAATCGTCGCAGCTTTCAAGCTATGATGTTTTTAATCTCGTGAGCGGTGCAATCAAAGGCGAGCTGCAAACTCTCATCGCAGTCGGCGGTGGCGGCTTGGAAGAAGGCAACCTTGCCAACAAAAAAGCTGAACGCTTTAAACCTGTGGTGTTTTATTTCGGGCCTTTTGAATTGAAAAAAGGTGAAACAAAAGAGCTTGATTTTCAAATGCCTGAGTACATCGGTGAAGTTCGCTTGATGACAGTTTTTGCAAATGACAGTGCATACGGTTGTGCCGAGGAAAAGGTGAAAGTTAAAAATGACGTGATGCTTTCGCCGACTTTGCCACGAACAATCGGTGTCGGTGAAACAATCCAAATGCCAGTTACGGTTTTTAACACATCGGATAAATCGAAAAAAGTTTCGGTGAACCTTGAGTTAAAGAATGCAAACGCAACACAAAATGCACAAACGGTTGAGCTTGCGGCAAATGCAAATAAAACAATTTTGTTCACTGCACGTTTTGAAAATTATGGCTCTGCACAAATTTCGTTTGCCGCAAAAGAAGGCTCGCGTGAACTTGCACGCTCGACAACGGAAATCGAAGTCGCCTCACGCGGAACAAACTACGAAAGCACAAAAGTGTTTGCACTCAAACCAAACGAGCAGATTGAGCCTGTCATTCAAACGATTGGTGAAAATGGCAGCAAAACTCTTCATGTTGAAGTTTCAAAATCGCAACCGATGGGTCTTGAAAAGCATCTCAGTGATTTGCTAGAATTTCCGCATGGCTGCGTTGAGCAAATTACCTCAAAAGCATTCGCACAGTTATATTTGAACAAAATGATGAATTTAACTGACGGTGCAGTCGCAAACATAAACAGCAACATTGCAAGCGTTATTTCACGTTATCCGAAGTATCAACTTGCAAATGGAGGCTTCACTTATTGGCAAGGCGGCTCATACGAGTACTTGTGGGCAAGTGCGTACGTTCTGCACTTTTTAACGGAGGCAAAACGGGCTGGATATTCCGTTGAGTCTACAATGTACAATTCGCTTTTAACACATTTGCAAAACTTCACAAACGGTTTTGCGTCAAACTTCGTTTACGATTTGAACTCGCAAAGTTATCGCTTGTATGCACTAGCACTGGCAGGTAAAGCTAATGTCGGAGCGATGAACCGCTTGAGCCGTATCAGCGGCTTGGACGAGTACGCGAAAGCAATGCTTGCATTGGCTTATACGATATCTGGAAACGCCACACAAGGTAGCAAGCTATTTGACGAAATCCAAAAAGACTTTCCGTCGTACCGTAAAACTGGCGGCGACTTTTCATCATCGATACGCGACCTTGCAATCATCTGCGTTGTTGCCAAGCAGCTTAATCATCACAGTGCAGGCGAGCGTTTTGTGCAACTTGCAAAGTTAGCAAACGATTCGACTTGGCTTTCAACGCAGGAAACGGCTTGGCTTTTAATTGCTGCATCTAACTTTTTAACAAAGGAAGGCGATGAAACTGTTCAGTATGAAATCAATGCGGGCAATGAAAAAATAAAAGACTCACTAAAATCAAGCACAGAAGTTTACGACATCGCACTCGATAACGCCACAAGTCAAAAACTTTCGCTGAAAAATACTGGCAAGTCGACATGCTTTATCACCGTGCACTACAAATCGAAAATTGCTTGCGGCTCGGAAACTGCATACCAAAACGGAATAGCATTAAATGTTGCGTATTTGAAAAACGGTGCGAGCGTTTCTGTCGCCGAGCTTAAACCTGGCGATACATTCAAAATCAAATTCACGGTGAAAAACGCAACAAAGACGAAGCTTGACAATTTGGTGCTGACTTTCCCGATTCCAACTGGCTGGGAAATTTCCAACGAGAGATTGGGCGGCGAAGTTGCAAACAAAAATTACTCGAATCTCGACATCCGCCACGAATGCATTTACGTTCACTTCGACCTCGATGCCGCAAAAGAAAAAACGTTTGAGTTCACCGGCACGCTCACATACAAAGGCAGCTACTTTGTCCCTGCTGTAACCTGTGAAGCAATGTACGACAACTCAATCAAAGCAAACAACATCGGTACCAAAGTCAATGCAGACTAACCTTCACTAGAATTTCCGTTGTTCTTTTTACAACGGAGATTCTCCACGGGTCGAATTAAAATCCTTTGAGGATTTTAATTCGCCCATCCTGTGCCAATCGCTGACAAGGAAGTCAACGGTAAAAAGCCGTGTCGACGTTTTTGCTCCGC
>CALAEM010000131.1 GCA_937890985.1 uncultured Treponema sp.
GAAAACTCGTTATTGCTTTATCTACCCGCCATCCGTGGCGGTGGTGGCAAGGACGGCGGTTCAAAAACTTATTTCCGCGTATCAGTGCAGTCTATCTTGCAAGTTATTAGCTTTCGTGGTATTATGTTGGTGCTGAAGAATATATCAAAATAAATGAGTAATACATAAATGTCTGGTGAATTCTTGCGAAAACAAAAAGAACAAAACCCCGTGCTAGCAATATGTTATGACTTTGATAAAACCTTATCACCTGATGATATGCAAGCTCAGGGATTTATACAATATTATAATTAAGGAAACTATTATGGAACTTGAAAAAAATCTCGTAGCTTAAAAAAATATGGCGAAGTATATTCGATTGGTTTGCGTGGTTTTTCAGAATGTCTCGGAGAGTTGAGTCAGCAGGATATGGCTTTTGTATCAGAAAACTTTCAATATTTTGCTCAGTATGAAATAAAGAATCCAGAAACCAATATTAGGGATACTGATATAGAAAACTTCATAATGCATGGAAAGTTATCATCATGCTATTTTGATAACTATTTTCTTGGGAATTCAGAAAGACTCTATTTAATTAAACGAAATTCTTTTTTAGAAGAAGAACTTACTCAAATTAAGCAAGGTAATAATTTAATTTTTCATAGTGATTTTGGAAATGGGAAATCTGTATTTTTAAATCAATTAATGTCTAGATTGTCAATCGATGGTAATATTGTTTTATATCCAGCAGATCTAGTCGGTAGTTATTGTCAAGATATTGATATGATCTCTAAAAAAAGAAGTGCATATAATCGTTCTAGACAATCATTCTAGATATATTGATATGTTAGAATATATAGGTCATATCAATGCTGATAATATTCAGTTGATTTTATCTGATAGAACAAATACAAACAAACATTATTTTACGTACCTAGAAGGCTTATCTAAAGAATGTTACTCGTACAATATTGATATAATAGATTCTGAAAATGAGCTTTCTGACGTATCAAATATAATCGACAGCTTAGCGTTTTGGTCTGAGAAAACAAATTGGGGCGCAGATAGAAAAATAAATTATCTAAAAAATATTTGCCATTCACAATTTTCGAATATTCTAATTAAAATTTTTGATTCAGAACAAATGAAAGATAAGTTAAGAGATATAATCGCTCCGCTTTTTGAAAATGATTTATATAAGAAAAACGTATTAGGTATTTGTCTCTTAGAAACTATGAATTTTCCTTTAATATTATATATTGAAATATTGGACTAATTTAGAAAAATACCTTATAATTATTCTATGGTTAAGCAAAAATCAACCTAACACCCGCTTCAACGCTGACATTTGTTTTGTCACGAAAGTTGCTTAGGGCGGTCGCCTCATTAAGACTGAACATCCGTGTTCATTCTTAATGGACGAGTTTTCGCTGCGAAAACTCGCTACTGTTTATACCCCGGACATCCGTGTCCGTTTTCATGCATGCTTTCGCGCCAACTTTGCCGATGCTAAGTGCGACGGCAAAGGCACAAATGCAGGTTAAGCGAATGTTAGACAGACGGCTCAATGAGCCACTAGAAGAAAAAATCTTTAATTGATACCCTAGTATTGATCGATATATCACTAAATCATACTTATTGAAAAAATATGTAAAAAGTAGTACTATTGTAGACACTTATGATGTTTCCTGACGATTTTATAAATAAGATTATTTGCGGAGATTGCCTTGAAATTATGAAACAAATCCCGAATGAATCTATTGATTTAATTATTACATCTCCACCATATAATCTAAAAAACTCAACAGGCAATGGAATGAAAGCCGGTACTACCAGCGGAAAATGGGCAGGAGCTGCGTTGCAGAATGGATATAGCCATTATGATGATAATATGCCTCATGAAGAATATGCTGAATGGCAGCATACCTGCTTAAAAGAAATGTACCGCCTTATAAAAAATGATGGTGCTATTTTTTACAATCATAAATGGAGAGTTCAGAACGGCTTAATGCAAAATAGGATGGATATAATTAGAGATATGCCTGTTCGTCAAATTATTATATGGAGAAGAAAAGGAGGTATTAATTTTAATCCCGGCTATTTTCTTCCAACATACGAAGTAATATATCTGATCCCAAAACCTGAATTTAAATTAGTGCCGAAAGCAAATGCGTATGGCGATGTGTGGGAATTTACGCAAGAAATGAAAAATGAGCATCCTGCCCCATTCCCTGTTGCACTGATAGATAGGATTATATCGTCAACAACTGCTGAACTTATTCTTGATCCGTTTATGGGAAGCGGTACAACTGCTGTTGCCGCAAAAAGATTAAATAGAAATTATATTGGAATAGAACTCTCTCCTGATTATTGTACAATGTCGGAAACGAGGCTTGAAAATGATAAATATCATTTAAAAACATATGATACAACAGACTTACCGTTATTTGAGGCTAGACAATGAAACTTTTTACAAAAGAAACGCTTATTCAAAATTTTATTGAAATAGAGAAACGAGGTTGGATTAAAAATACTCGAACTGGAAATAGTGGCAGTGTAGGTAATATTTTGGAAGATTTATTGGGTATTGAAGAAAATAATTTACCTATTCCTAATGCTGCAGAATGGGAATTAAAAGCTCAAAGAAAAAACACAACTTCTCTAACAACTCTATTTCATTGTGAACCGTCTCCGCGTGCAATTAAATTTGTTCCGCAAGTTTTATTGCAAAATTATGGATGGACACATCAAGATGCCGGCACTAAATATTCTGAACATGAAAAGAGCTTTCGACAAACTATTAGTGGAAATACAAGAAGCGATCGTGGCTTTTGCGTAAAAATAAATCGATCTGAAAAGAAAGTATTAATTTCGTTTGACGCTTCGACAGTCAGTGAAGCACACCAAAACTGGTTACATGATGTTAAAATAAAAATCGGTCTTGGTGAATTATCGCCACAACCTTATTGGGGCTTTGATGATTTAGAACATAAAGCAGGAACAAAACTTCTTAATTGTTTTTATGTGCAGGCAGATGTCAAAAGAGAAAATGAGGATGAATTTTTTCATTTCAATAAAGTAATTATGTTACAAACATTTTCATTTGCTAACTTCTTGAATGAAATAGAAGCAGGAAATATTTTAGTTGATTTTGATGCACGGACAGGACATAATCATGGAACTAAGTTTCGATTACGTCAAAACTGTTTACCTAAATTATATCAAAGAACCACTGAGATTATTTAACAGAGTAGTATCTGTCTAACACCCGCTTCAACCTGACATTGCGGACAAGCCGCAAATGCAGGTTAAGCGGTAGTTAGACCGATGCCTTGCGGCACGATAAACTGCAACTTTGAAAAATAGGGTGT
>CALAEM010000132.1 GCA_937890985.1 uncultured Treponema sp.
ATTATTGTAAATTGACTTTCGAGTTTTTCAAAAACTATATTTTTGAAAAACGTCGTCAATTTTTGAACCGTCCCGTGGATAAGTATTCGGTGAATGGGTGGCAATTAATTTTGGAGGCGGAAAATAGTTGTCTTGTAATTTTTATTTTTGTTGTTATAATTGGGGCTATGACTTTATCGCAACGAAATCACTTAATAAAATTTTCGCTGGTTTTTGCAGTGTGCTTGGGGATTTTTGCAATTACCGCCGGAGTTGTTTTGCTAACTGGCAATCAAACGAATCTCGAAATTTACAAAGGCATCTCACAAACCGAAGTGGGGCAATCGTTTCTAGACAGTCTATTTACAAAAAGCACAACGCTCGTTGTGATACAAAATATATTGTGTCCGGTGTACGGTTTTTTTATTTTGCTTTCGATATATTTTTTATTTGAAAAAACATACGTTATCGAAATTTCGTTTTTTATTTTCTTTGTGTTATTTTTAAGTTTGGAATGCATAAAGTTAATTGTGCCACTTTTTAATTTGTGGAATTTTGCACCTAGGTTTGTTTTGATGATTTCGCAAGTTTTATATTTTTCGCGTTTTACGGCACTCGTCTTGCTTTTAGTTGCAGGGATTTTTATTGTAACGCCTTTTACGCGACGCATTATTCCTGTGTTTTTTGCTGTGTGTTTTTTAGCGTTGGCGGTTACCGCACTAACGCCGTTCGACACTTCAACGATTACGTCGCACTTTATTCTGAATGACGGACTGCAAAAATTGACTGTCGGAGCGTTTATATTTTTTGCGGCAATATCTGTGCTGACATATTTTGTTGCAGGAAAAACACTCGCCGCAACAGAATACACAACCGCAGCATACGGAATGCTTATGCTGCTGGCTGGTTACTTTTTGATACTGAAAGCGGCAAGCCTCGTGTTTTTCGCTGCGGCAAACATTCTCTTTGTTTGCGGCTATATCCTTTACGTGCGAAGCGTACACAGATACAACTTGTGGCAATAACCGTGGCTAGTTTGTTTCTTTAAACTTGAGCGTTATCACCTCAGTGTTGTCATTTTGCCTGAGAATCTTAATGTACGCCTCATTGTGAACATCGTTGTATAGCTGTCCAAGTTTTAAATTTATGGTTGCATTACTTCCTACAGAAGTGCCTGTTCCACCTCCCGAACCTTTTATATATTTATGTTTACCTGTTCTTCTCAGTATTTTAATGATTATCGGGAATGAGCTCTTTGTTGTAGCACCGCCAGAAGTTTCCTGAAACTTTACGCCTTTAGGAAGTTTTACTTCCCTCTCCGTACCAGCACCAAAACCATCTCCGACAGCATATAGTTGTATTCTCCCAGATTTAGGCATATCTACTGCAACAACCATGTCATCTGAACCTGGAACTTTCGTACTAAAAACACAATCGATATACTTCACAGAAGAGGTGTCCGCATTTTCAGGAATCAGCTGCAAACTGCATAAAAAAGCACCGCGTTTTTCAAAGTTCCTATTTCCCTGCTCATCCATCGGGATATCTTTATTATTTATCTTTGTAACGAAAAATGGCGACGTGGAAGACAGCTGCAAGTTCAAGTTATTGTCGATATCTGGCAACACATTTTTATGAATCCAAAATGGAATTTCAACATCACTGCTAGGTGGTGTAGCGTGCATAGACGGTGTGTATTCTTGGTCATTTATAGTTACCTTTGGGGCAGTTAGAGTCATCATTATGCTGCCACTTATAGTACTATCATAATTCTTGATGCCTGACCCTGTTGCCTTACCAGTTAATCCAACATCATCGGTGCAAACGGCTTCTAAATCACGACGTCCCGAAGGCACTTTTTGGTTTTTATAGGCTAGTCGAAAAGCCTTCCATGTAGTACTTTCTGCGGAGGCGTGTGTACCCACACCTGTAAACTTCCCGCTTTCTTTCGCAGTTTTACCACTAGCAGTAACGGTTACTGTCCATTCCTTGAGTCCACCACTTTGGGTAGACGCCCCAACTGTATATTTGTCGGTCGAGGCATTATAATCAAGCGTTACAGTCGGCGGGGTCTTGCAACGAAGCACTATTGTCTTTTCTGCAAATATCGCACCAGTAGATTTTTTCAAAATCATTTTCACTTTTGCCACTTTTCCTTCGGCACTTGAAGCAAACTTAAACTTAAATTTCCCCTCGTTTAATAAACCGCTCGTTGCTGTGAGTGTCGGTTGGCTAAAAAAAAGACTTGCACCTTCGGTTATTGAAAGCTCGCCACTGAGAGGCTGATTGTATTTATTTTCAATCAACACTGTTGCCGTTATCTCAGTATTAGGCTTCACATACTGCCAGTTTGTCGTTGCCGACCTTTGCATTGGCGAGAGTGTCGCCACGGTGTCAGAGGAATCCACGTCCAGTTCTCGTTTTATAACTTCGAGCAAATTATTCCTGCAACCGATAAAGCAAATACCAACCGTGCAACAAATTGCAAAAAATACAAATCCACGCTGTTTCATTATCACCCCCGCGATATTCTCGCATGAAAAACCGCATAAGAAGACTATCCACAATAGCCCAAGAATTATATTCAAAACGAAAAAATAAGTCAAGTCTGGCGAATCACTTTGACTTTCAATGTTTCATCGTCGTCATTCACTGAATGCTTATCCACGGGACGGTTCAGCTTTTGTACACCGCCATCCTTGGCGGGGATGTCGCCACTTGTCGTCCATCATGTGCCAGAGCATTTTAGGAATACGCTTGTTGCTCAAACCAGCGAATATCGCAAAATTGTTTTGACGGCAACTTCATTTGAATAGTCGCTTTGATTTTTTTTGCAAAATGCGGCAAATGGCAGCAATGCGGTTTCGGCGTCAGGTTTATTGTCACGCAAATCGTCGATGAGGTTTTGAATAAACTCTGTGTATCGAAACGATGCGAAATCGCTGTTTGCCCAAAGTCCGCCGTCAAAGTGGTATTGTTCTGCTTCGAGTTTATAGTGCCTAAGGATTTCTGTTTCATAGTTGAGTTTGTCGCCAGCTTCGCTTTTAATGACGGCGGAGCGAAACATCAAGGCACTAAAAAAAGTTTCGTGCGAAAAAAGTTTTGTGCAAGAGGTGGCGGTTTGCTTTTCAAAGTATGTGCCGTTTGCGTACGCCTTCCCGCCTGCGTAGCAAAAGTCAAGTCCAGCAGTTTCAAAGTGACAAAATCCCAAACGGTGAGCAACGTCGAGAGCATAGATAGCAACCGTACCTGAGCTACTATTCGCAAAAGGAAATGCCCCGAAGCGTCTTGCATATTGAGTGAGCGGATGGTTCGATGCAGTAAAGACGACACGGTTGCCGTTTTGCAAAAAGCGACGAACTAACGCGTCCGAAGCACACAAGTCGAAAATGCCGACAGTGTTTTTCGCCTCGGCTGCAAAGTGTTGAAGCGATACAAGCTGCGGATCAACCGAAAGAAAAAAGTCTGCTTCGATGCCGCTTTTCATCAAAGCTGCAAACGCCGTGTCGCTTGCAAATATCGCAAAACGCTCGCGGTACCTCCGTATCTCTGGAATGCTGTCGGTCAACGAAGGTCCTGCACCACAAATGAGGGCTGTTTTATTCTGTGTAATTTCCTGCGACACAAGCTGCAAAGGACTTTGCACTTTCGAAATTGTTGCAGCCGCATAAAGATTTCGCACAATATTTTTGAGCCACACTTTTCCGAAATGTGCTTGCGTTGCAAAATCAATTTGGGCTTTTTTCACCGAGGCAGAAAATACTTCGTTCACTTGCACGAGAAACGCAGCGTAAAATTGCTCCCACGTACGCAGAGCGACAACACGCAATGAGCCATGCCGTGCAGGAAAATAACTCGCGAGGAAACAGTCGGAAAATTCCGCAGATAAAACAGGCGGCAAAATAATCACACGCGGCGAACCAATCACAGAAGTTAAATCAACAAGTTGCAGCAAAGATTTCAGTGCTTCAAAACTAATATCCGTAATTGCACAGATTTTTTCAGGAAACGCTTGCAAAAAAAACTCAACGTGTATCGCCGCTCCAATTCCGCAAAATAAAACAAACTCATCTCTTTGTGAAAAAAGGCTTTCGGCTTCTTTTTCGGGATTATATTTTGAATGCAAGGCGTGTCCGTTTTTGAACACTGGAATTGTCTGCCCCGTTTTTGCAATCACGTTTTCCCTGTAATCATCATTCGCTTCAATCGCATGCAGACGTGCGTAGAGGGCTTTGTTTTTTTCGGCTATCGCCGCTAGATTTTTTTCTAAAATTGTCATTTAATCCATTTCATCTATTTCTTTTTTTCAATAAAGCTTTTGCATTCTTCCGTGCGCCCTGCGAATATAACTTCTGGCTCCAGCAAAAAACCAGTTTTGTTTTTCACTTCCTCTTGAATGTGTGCAATCAGATTTTTTACTTCGTTCGCAGTTGCACCACCGTTGTTGATTATAAAGTTCCCGTGAAACGGTGCGACTTGTGCTTTGCCGTATTTTGTGCCTTTCAAATGAAGCTCATCGATAATTGCTCCAGATGATTTTCCAAAATTTCGGTTGTTCTTAAAAGTGCTACCGCAAGAAGGCTTTCGAAAATGACCTTTTGCACGGCGGTCTGCGATACGAAGCTTGCGAATTCGTTTTAAGTTTTGCACATTGTCCTTGCCAACTTCAAAGCGAACAGACAGAATCAGCATTGCGTTTTCTTCAAGCAAAATACCTGGATGAAAGTTTTGAAACGGTGACTTTTTATACGCCCAGTCTTCAGCCTTGAAAATATATTCAGCTTCAGAAAATGAACCGTTTTTGAAAAGCAAAATTTTGACGCTTTTCAGTCGACTTGCAATTTCATCGTCATAACATCGAGCGTTCATAAAAACCGCCCCACCGACTAAACCAGGAAGACCTGCAAAATTTTCAAAGCCCTGTAAACCTTTTGCAGCACAAAAACGAGACAGTTTTTCCATCGGAACGCCCGCGTCAACTTCAATCTCGTCGGCGGAAATTTTTCGTATTGCATTTATGCGTCCTAAATGAACGACAGCACCCTCGACACCATAGTCGGAAACCAGTAGGTTTGCTCCGCCGCCAAGTACGGAAATCGGAATGTTTGCCGACGCAAAAAAGTTCAATCCACTCAAAAGCTCGGCTTTGTTTTGCGGCTGAAAAAATATATCAGCCTTGCCGCCTATTTTGAATGTCGTCTTGTTTTTTAAGCCAACATTAAATTTTATCGTTTTTTTTAGGCGGCGAAAATTAGGCAAGGCTTCCAATTTTTGTTTGATAAAGTTCATATACCACTTGCTTTTTTTTTATGTTTATGGTAAAATGACAAAGCTACTGCCCCGATGGTGGAACTGGTAGACACGCTAGTTTCAGGTACTAGTGCCTCACAGCTTGGGGGTTCGAGTCCCCCTCAGGGCAGTTTCTTTTTACCTGCATATTTATCTTTCTCGGTATATAATTCTGCCTCGGTTCAAGTCATAAGGTGAAAGAGCCACTTTGACTGTATCGCCTGTAACAATCTTGATGTAATGTTTGCGCATTTTTCCCGAAAGGTGTGCTAAAATAATATGACCATTCTTGAGGGCAACTCTAAACATCGTGTTCGGAAGTGCTTCCATCACAGTGCCTTCCACTTCGATTGCTTCTTCTTTTTCCACAAATCCTCCATAGTGTCGCAATAACTTGCTATACACTTGATTTTTTTCATTATATCTATATACTATTGCAAAAAATTTAATTTTTGTCAATGCCTAAATGAAGGAGATTTTATGGATGCAAAATTTATTCAAAAAATGCAAGACCTTTTGATAAAAAGCCGAAACGAAATTTTAAAAGACTTGGCACAAAAAAATGCCGACTTCTCTGAAATGAATTCTTCCGACGACAACTTAACCGATTATGCGGATATTGCTTCGTCGTTTACCGACCAGCAAATGCTTGGAAGCATCGGGCTTCAAGATATGAACCGCTTAAAGCAAATTAATTCTGCACTTCTTCGCATTCAGGAAGGCAAATACGGAAAATGTATCAAGTGCAAAAAAGAAATTTCACTTGAGAGACTCGAAGCCATTCCATACGCACTCAAATGTATTCAATGCCAAGAATCGGATGAAAAACAAAAATCCAAAGGATAAACAACTACTCATCCTAGGTGCAAAACGCCCTAAACTTTTTCCAAAAATGCAAAGATAGCCGCAACCGCTCGGTATGTTTCTTCGGGAATGCATTCGCCGATGTCGCTTTCGGAAAGTACGTTCGCAAGAATTTCATCCCGCACCAATTTGATGCCATGCTCGCGAGCGATTTCGACAATGCGATCGGCAATTAAGTCTTTACCGCTTGCAACGATTACGGGCGCGGTTTCCCCTAAAGTGTAAGAGAGGGCAACGCTTATTCGGTGTTCAGGTTTTTCTTTCATACGCGGATGTCAAGCTCCTTTAATTGTGGGCGTGCTTGCCCGAAGTTGCATGCACATTCTACGCTTCGGGCGTTCATTTCCGCTTGAAGCAATGAAATCAAGCGGTGCTTTTCAGCCTCTGATATTGTCTCGTCCGCCTCCGACGATAACGTGCAAACGCCGTTTTCCAACTCAAGCAAAAAAGCATAATCGCGGACACTCGCTCGGATAACGGTTTTGATGCAGCGTTGTGTTTGCATATTGAGTAAAAAACCTGCAAGTCCTTTGATTCTAAAATCTCTACCGAATACTAAAGTTTTTGACACTGATTTTTTTTCAAAAGGAAAAAGCATCCAGTGAAACGCTCCGCTACCTTTCAAATGATTCGACTGCAAAATATATTCATCGGCGATGAGCTCAGCTTCAGTTTTATTTACCTCTTGATTATTCTGCGAATGCGGCGTTTCATCTTTGTCTGGAAGCTCGAACACACCAGAATATATTTGCTCCAACTGTGTCGGTGTCAAAGGTATTTTTTTATCGTGAAAGCAAGTCATTAAAAAACTCAATCGCTTTATCAGCAATTTTTGTTTTTGCTCATTGGTACTTTTATTTAATGCAATACGCTTTTGCAAAACAGCTTCAATCGTCGTGTACAATTTTGCTATAACAGAAAAATCTGGAACAGCGTTAAGCTCCACAAAATTTTTTACCAAAACTTCGGCAAGTTCACGATTGCGATACTGCGAAAGCTCATAGTTAAAATCGGTTTTGGCATTATCGATATTCGGCAAAAGCGGCACCAAAACAAGTTGATTGTTCTGTACCTGCACGTGCATTTTAAAAACTTGTCCAGCTTTTAGTGCCGCAGGAGTTTTTGCCGTGAACAAAAAACCTCGTATGTAAATGCGTGCCGTTGTCTCGCTCTCTTTTCGGATAATCTTCGCGGTTACAGTTTCTCCATTGTGGAGCATTAGTTTTCGTGTATGCGTTTTGTCCAAGGCGATAAAAAAATGCTCATTTGCTTTTTGAATCATCACAATAAAAATCGGCATTTGGACGAGTTCCTTTAAGTGGTAAAATGCCTTGACGCTCACTAAGCTTTTTAGTATACTGAAATTATCAACGCTTAATGTTTTTAAGTCGCTGACTGAAAAATAAAAAGTAATCAACCAAGAGAAAGTCGAGAATAATCATGCCAACTTACGAATATGAATGTGAAAAATGCGGAAATCATTTTGAAGCGGTTCAGAAAATGTCTGATGCGCCGTTGAAGTCTTGCCCCAAATGCGGTAATGTCGTACATAAAGTTATTGCTGGGTTCGGCGTTTCATTTAAGGGAAACGGATTTTATGTCAATGACAGCACTAAATCTAGCGAAGCTTCCAGTAAAAGCTCCTGTGCTGGAAAATCGTGCAGCGGATGCAGCGGTTGTAAAAGCTGATGTCTGGCAAAGCTCCAAAGTTTTTCTGCGAGCATTGCGGAAACGAAGTAAAACGCAACACAAAAGTTTGTCCTCACTGCGGAAGTTTTTTTGTCAATGTGCGCTGCCCAGCCTGCGGTTTCATAGGCAACGAGCGGAGCTTCCTCGACGGTTGCCCGAATTGCGGGTACGCCATTGACACTAAAAACAAAGCGTCGTTTTCAACTGTACAATCTGCCAGTGGCTTCCGCAGAGAAAAATCCCGCGGCAATGAAACGCTGCCTGCGTGGATTTACATACTCGTCGCTACACTTTTTGCGGCAGCCATTGCCAGCGTTTTTTTTATATACCGATAATCTTTTTTATTGCGTCGACATCTAGGTTTTCGCGCATTGAAGCAGCAAGTGCATCGTACGCTTTTCCCTTTTCGGCTTTGCGATTTATAACATGAAGCAAGTTTTTGTCGATGTTCCGTTGCGCAGCCAAAAACGCAAACAACTTTTCCCTAACAGCTTCGCTATCAAAAAACTCGTGAAGATGCATTCCGAAAACGCGTCCGCGGCAAACACCGTCAGCGTAATTGTTTGAGCCTTGATTGCCACAAATAAAAGGCTCGACGTTTTCGTCCGTCGTAACGGTGCAGCTTTGAACGACAAAGCCTGAAACATCTGCACCTGCGAAAATACCGCCACCTTGCATCTGCACACAACCTGCAACTTTTTGTGGCACTTCTTTATCGGTGAGCATCGTTACAATCGGTAAAAGGTTGAGCCCCTTCGTTTCAGTTCTCGTATTTTCGTTTCCTGCAATTACCTTTCTTCCAAGCATTTCATAACCTCCTGCGATTCCAAAAAGCAGTTTGTTATTTTCAACGTGGCAGACAATTTTTTTATCAAAGTCATTTTGATAAAGCCATAGCAAGTCATCCGCAGGCTTTTTCGTGTCAGGGATAATTATCACATCAGGCGAAATTATTTCATCGGCACAATCAACATAGCGAACAGCAACTTTTTCAGTTTGTTCGAGCACTGCAAAGTCGTTAAAGTTTGCAAGGTGTGGCAACTTGAGAATATCGATGTTAATTAACGACTGCTCTTTTTTGCTAAACTTGCTGGCTAAACTATCTTCGTCATCAATGTTCAGTTTTAAAAAAGGCAAAACTCCCAGCACTTCTTTTTCGGTTATTTTTTCCAAAAGACGAATACCATCTGCAAAAAGATTTTTGTCCCCGCGGAATTTGTTTACGATAAGTCCTTTAATCATCGCTTGTTCAGTTTGCGGCAAAAGTTTTATCGTCCCGTAAAGTTGTGCAAACACGCCACCGAGGTCAATGTTACCAACCAACAAACAAGGTGCATTTGCTATTTTTGCCATACCGAGGTTTACAAAATCGTCGGCGTTCAAATTTAGTTCGGCGGGACTGCCTGCTCCTTCAATCACGATAACATCGTTATCATTTTGCAATGTCTCAAATGCGTGAACGACTTTTTCTCGCAAAGTCTTTTTCATCGAGTAATACGATGACGCTTTATATTCACCGTAGTTTTCACCAAGCACGATTACTTGTGAAGCAGAGTTCGATGACGGTTTAAGCACAATCGGATTCATCAAAACGGAAGGCTCTTTGCCACAGGCTTCTGCCTGCACAACTTGGGCTTGGCTCATCTGTAAACCATCACGCGTAACAAAAACATTCGACGACATATTTTGACTTTTAAACGGAGCGACTGAAAAACCGTCTTGACTTAAAATGCGACAAAGCCCCGTCGCAACAATGCTTTTTCCGACATTGCTCATCGTCCCCAAAACCATAATTGTTTTCGCTTTTTTCATAACTATCCTTAAACTTAAAACCTAAGATATCTTCAAAAGGCATTTACATTCGCGAAAGCACAACAACAGTTGTTGCAAAAAAAGTAAGTACTCCGCTTGCGATAAAAATAATAACAGGAACAAATACGCTCTGCATTCTTTGCTTCTTTTTGTATTTGATAAAAACCAATATTTGCAAAACACTCAACAGGAGACCGACAACTGCCGAAGCTGCTGCGGTTATCTGCAATAAGCGTAAAATAAATAATTGGTTTGCATCCAAAAAGTTGTGATAATTTCCGATAACATAAAACACAAAAAACGACACCGCAAGTCTAAACAGCAAATGCATTAACGCCCGCAAAAACTTCAAACTAAATGCCAGCAATATTGTTTCTCGTTTCGGAGGAGCTGGCAGCATCTGAGTTGCGTCAGTGTTTTCAGTTTTTGCTTGCACATTTTCCTGCTCGCTCATTTGAAGCCTCTCAATAATTAAACTTTGTGATAACACGATTTACACCGTCCGTTTCAATTTCCGTAATGCCGCCATTTGCTGGAGCAAACGAAACCCAACTGTCAAAATTTTTTAGAGCCCACGCCATCGCCATTGTGATTGTTCCGTAATGGCACAAAACCAACGAGTCGATTTGTGTAACTGAAATTTCGTCCAAAAAAGCTGACACACGTGCAAACACTTCGCGAGAGCTTTCACCAGCAGGCGGCTTTCCGTCTTTGAGGTCAGCAAACCAATCTTTTGTTTCGATTGGATTTTCCGCTAAAATTTGCTTGTATGTTTTGCCCTTGAATTCGCCGAAGTCGCGTTCCTTAATGCGTTCATCAAAAATCAAACTTTCGCAACCTAAAACTTTTGCTGTTTGTCGAACTCGCAAAAGCGGACTCGCGTATATTTTTTCAAAATGCAAACTGACTAATTTACTTTTTGTAACTAAAAGTTCCTGATGAGCTTCATCACAAATCGGTGTCGATTCCTCACTGAAAGTTTTTTCGTTATTGGAAATTGTTCTGCCGTGGCGAACTAAAATGATTTTCATGCTTTGTAGTTTCCTTTTATTCTCTTCAACTGCGTTTTCAAAAACGGGTTATATCTTGGGCGTAAAAAGCGAGCGTCCCTTCAAATAATAAAAAAGTCCAGCTGCATGAAGTGCGTGGTCGTAAGGTGGCGTACCGTATTTTTTGATAACTTCATCGCGAGGTTCAATGCTGACATTCAAAAACTCATCTTCGTCCAAATCCAAACCGTGTGCGGCACGCGGGTTGCACTTGGCAGTGAAAACATATTGGCGATTTTCCATAATCGCGGGATTGGGCGAAAACGCCGTGAGATACTGCAACTGCTGCGGCTCGTAACCAGTTTCCTCAATTAGCTCGCGACGAGCTGCTTCTTCAGGCGTTTCACATGGGTCGATAATGCCGCCCGGAAATTCCACAGACAAGCTCTCGCTACCATGCCGCCATTGCTTGACCATCAAAAAATGCACTCGCCCGTCAATTTCAATTTCCGGAATTATCATCACCCAGCTACGCGATTTCAACGTGATAAACTGCCTCGTTTCCTTTTCAGGCGAAAGACACGATTTCTCGCACACGTCCATAATCCGCGTTTTGAAAATCACGCTTTCCGAAACTGTTTCCCACGAAAGATTATCTGCCATATCAGTCTCCACTCTGTTCCGTATTGTATTCACAGTGTAAAATTTTTCAAGGTAATAATTCAATGAATATAAAATGTTATGCAAAGCATTTGTGCATTTCAAAAAAGCGTCAACGACGTGTTCTGCTTTTCCAAAACAATGCGAAATTTGCACAACCAAAAGCTTTTATTCATCAGCAAATTCGCCATCTTGCACATAATAAACTTTTGTGTTTTCGTGCCGATAGCTATCGATAGGTTCACCAGGCAAAAAAGTGCAAAACAACTGGTCGTATTCTGGAAGCAGCTGCGTAAACTTTACTTTTTTTTCAGGGTCTAATTCTAAAAGCACATCGTCCAAAAGCAGCACTGGCTTCCGCTTAGTTTTTTCGGTGTAGCATTGTGCCTGCACTACACGCAAGACAAGCGAAATTAAACGCACCTGCCCAGTCGAAGCATGCGGAATAAAAAGCGAACTGCCATGTAGGTAATGCACTTTGTCGCGTTGCGGGCCTGACATCGTCGTACCAAATTCTAAATCGCGTGAGCGATGTTCCTGCAAATACGCCAATACTTTTTCAACGCTTGTTTCTTTCCAGCCAGTGCGATACTCCAACCGCACCTGATCAATCTCGCTAATCGCTTTATAGAAGTCTGTAAAAAAATGATTGATTTCAGCAACCACTTCTTCGCGACGGCGTATAATCTCCAAACCCGATTGTGCAAACTGGATATCCAAAGTGTCAAGCAAACGGAGGTCTCGATTTTTCAAAACGGTATTTCGCATTTTGAGAATTTTATTAAACGAACGCAGCACCTCGATATATTCAGCGTTATACAAAGCGAGGGTTTGGTCTAAAAAAAAACGCCGCTGCTGCATTTCACCATTTGCGAACTCAATATCGGAGTGGCAAAAAATAATGCACGGAATTGTTGTTATCAACTCTTTGCGGTCGGAAACTCTTTTTGCGTTTTTGGTTATTTCTTTTTTGCGCAGCCGCGACGAAACTGAAACTGTATGGGACACATCTTCACGCTCCCTAAAAATCGCGGACACAAAAAAAGAATCGCTTCCCCGTTTACAAATTTCACTATCTATTTTTGTGCGAAAAGAATTCCCATAAGCCAAAAGATAAATCGCGTCGAGGAGGTTAGTTTTCCCTTGCCCGTTTTTTCCAATCAAAAAAACTTCGGGATAGGCGACATCCAATATTCTGTCGGCAAGGTTTCGATAATTTTTTACAGTAATCGATAAAAACGGCAATGTATCACTCCGCAGTCATTGTATCGAAAAAAAGCTTTTCGTCAAGGTTTTCAACTCCGCACCGAATGCGAACATTTGAGGCGGAGGTTTTGATGCAATGGAGGCGTTTTACTTTTTCTTGTAAAAAAGTCTGCGAACTGGAACGGTTCCGCCTCGAACGGATTTTATGTCGTTCACGATAAACATTGCTTTCTTGTCGATTTTTTCCAAATCGGCAATTATCTTGTCGACACCTTTTCGATTCACCGAAAACATCAACAGTCGGCGTTCGCCTCGAAAGCCCTTCGCGTCAACTTCCGTAACTCCGATTTTTTTGTCGCGGATATACTGCGTTATAGCAGCCGATGTTTCAACGTCGCAAATAACTTGAACGGCAACAAGCCCAAACGCAAGCCATTCCTCAATCAACGAGCCTATCACAACGCCGAAAGCAAAGCCCAATCCGTAAGGAAGGGCTTTGAGCGGGTCTGCACGCAAATCAGTTAAAACTGCCGATGCAACAAACAACCAGATAAAAATTTCAAACATGCCAGTTATAAATGCAATGGAACGATATCCTTTGTTCACCAAAATAATACGCAATGTGCTGATTGAAATTTCAAGTATCTTTGCAAAGAAAATAGTAACGTACACATACCAATGCGTACCAGTAAAAAATGCATAAATAAAATCCACGATAGACCACCTCATCGTCTTTACGAATATAGCACAAGCTATAAAAAAAAGCAACGCAGTGTAACTGCGTTGCCCGAATTTATCCCGCTGAACGCAGTTTATTACACTTTAAACTTGCCGACTTCACCGACCAAGTTTTCGATGTTATGTCGGTTCTTTTGCGAAATTTTATTAACCTCCTCAACCGCGGTATTAATCTGCACTGCACCAGAAGCCATTTCGTTCATGCTGTTTGTTATAATGCGAGTTAAATTGTCTAGCTTGCGCATTTCACCAGCAATCTCCAAACCACCATTCAACATTTCCGCCGAGCCATCTTTAATTTCAGCCATCACCGAATTGATATTCTTGAGGGCGGTTAAAACTTCGCGGCTACCGTTTTCCTGTTCGTGCATCGCCGTTGTAATATGCTTAATGGTCATGAGAACTTTTTCCGCCAAAGCAAACACCTCAGTAAATACAGTTTCGGCAGTGCTACTCGAATGAGAAAGATGCTCGATACTTGTCGTTGATTCTTTTATCATCGCAGAAATTTGTTTGCCCTGCATATTTGACTCTTCAGCAAGTTTGCGGATTTCGTCAGCAACAACTGAGAAACCTTTTCCTGCCTCACCTGCGTGTGCAGCTTCAATAGCAGCATTCATTGCAAGCAAGTTTGTTTGGCTAGCAATGTTTTGAATCACTTGGCTTGCTTCTTGCAATGCACCAGATTTTTCTGCGATGCTTTGCACGTCTGCATTTGCCGCCGCGGCTCCTGCTTTTCCCAATTCCGTTTGCTCGTGCAATGCGGACATCAACGAGTTGCCATCGTCAAGCATTTTACCAATAGAAAGAATGTTTGCAACCATTTCTTCGATTGACGCAGACGACTGAGCCAAACTCGCTGCCTGCATTTCGATGTTGCCATTTAGTTTTTTTATCGTTAGGATTATTTGCTCCATCGTTGCGGCTGTTTCGCTAACGCTTGCAGCTTGCGTTATTGCCTTTTCTTTTACGCTGTCAATATTTACCGAAATTTGGTTAACCGCACTAGCGGTTTCATTTGCGTTGCTTGCAAGAGCCGAACCGATTTGTTTCATATCAGTGCTACTTTTTCCGACGTTCGATATCGCACGCCGAGTTTTTTCCATCGCAATATTAAAATAATCTCCCAGCTGTATAATTTCTCGCGGGCCGTTTAATTCCAATCTTGCGGTTAAATCGCCTTCGCCTTCCGAAATATTTTTCAAAGCTGCAGTTGCCTTTTTAATCGGTGAAGCTAGCACAGATGCAAAAACAAAAATCGCTGCCAGTATAATCAGTATCACCAAAATATCAACAGAGATAATTGCCCACATAAATCTGTTAATCGGACCGAAAACTTCATCGTAGTCAATCACTGCGACCATTGTCCAACCCATTGAAGGCACCTTAGAATACGATGCAAGTTTTTTGACGTTATTCATCATAAACGTCCCGATGCCAGTTTTCGTGTCGGTAACAGCTAAATGCTCAAAGTCGCCAATGCTTTTCCACTCTGGCTTTTCTTTTGACTGTTCGTACCTATTGGTATGCTCCATTACGATATTATCGTCTTGGTGCGAAATAGTTCTGCCGTCTGTGTTCAATATATAAACAAAGCCTGTATTTCGAAATTTCACGTCTGCTACTGCACGCGAAATTCGCAACCCGTCATAAACTACTGCGAGAGCCCCGATAATCTTGTTGTCCTGACTGCTGTAAATAGGAACGCCCATTGTACACACGAGCTTTTTGTTTTTGTATGAAAGGTAAGGTGCCATAAAATGGAAGTTACCCTTGATGCTCGCGACAAACCAGTCATAATCTTTCGCATGCATCACAGTTCCGTCAGTCCTAAAACCTTCACCATTTACGTCCGCTATTGCCAAACGATTCCAGCCTTTGCCCGTGTTTAATGAAAGCTCTTTCTGCACGTCTTGAACCTTTTCCCAAACCGACGTGTTCGGATCAGATACAATGCTTCTGCGACTTATCGCCTCGGCATATTGCCGTTGCTGTTTTATAAAACGCTCTTCAAAAAGGAGAGCCTGGCTCTCCGCAATAGTTTTCATATTTCTATCTGCCCGTTCGTGCAAATTTTTATGCAACTGATGTATCAGTACGGCACTGATACTGGATATTGAAATAAAAAAAAGCATGCCAAAGCAGACGGCTAATTGAAATCGAATCGAAAAACCTCTAATACGCTTCATAACTTTCCTCCATAAAAAATAGAATTCTCGAAAATGAAAAAAAAAAAAATAGGAAGGTAACAAAAATTTTATATATTTTTGTTACATTTTTTTTAGAAATTGTTGTATGTTTAGCTTCCGCACGAAAAAGCTTTTTGGATTTTTACTTTGAGAAAGTTTCATCATAAGGCTTCAAACGTTTTTAGGTCAAACCTAAATTAACAAAACTTTCTTTAAAAAATTAAACGCATTTATTTTAAGCTTTTTGCGAAATACGCCAGTAGAGTGCGTCCAATGGCATGGTGACACGGATACCGTCGGTTATAAGCCCCGCGATGTTTATATGCGAACATTGCATCATGCACAGTTAGCGTACAAACTCGAAGTTCAAAAATTGGCACGGACGCCAGTCAATTTACAATATCTGCACTTAATTATTGTAAATTGACCGCCGCCAGTAC